>JABAZC010000048.1 GCA_018608625.1 Flavobacteriaceae bacterium
AGACCAGTTAAAACAGTAGCCATTTCCACCTGCTAAAGGCCCTTTAGTATCAAACAAATAAAAGTCACAAACGGTTTCATAAGGAGTTAGTACATCAAAATTAAATTCATTTTTAATGGAAAAAACTTTGATGACCTCTACATTAAATGCTTGCAGAGATTTGCAAAACTCAGGTGTTTCTTCGCCATGCAATTGAACTGCTTGCAAATTGTGAGTATTGATTTTTTCGACAATAGTATCAAAGGAAGCGTTGACAAAAACACCTACTTTTTTTATGGAAGGATAGAGGGTCGGGATCGACGCTGACACGTGACGCGAAGAGCCTTCATAAAATATAAAGCCCATATAATCAGGTTTAATCGCAGCAATCGCCTGAATATTATCGTCATATCGCATGCCACATACTTTTAGTTTCATGCGTTTAATAGATTTATAAAATCTGCTGCCGCTGCACCAGGGTTTTCTGTTTTCATAAAATTCTCACCAATTAAAAATCCTTTATAGCCATAGGGTTGTAAACTCTTAATGTCTTCCACGGTACGAATCCCACTCTCAGAAATTTTCACAAATTCGTCAGGGATGAGCCCGCTTAGAGTTCTGCTCGTTTCTAAACTAACTTCAAACGTTTTAAGATTTCGATTGTTTACGCCAATCATATTGAGGGACGGCATGATTGATTTTTGTAATTCGTCCTCGTTATGAATTTCTAATAATACTTCCATTCCTAAACTTTGAGCAAGTCTTGAAAATGCTTGAATTTCGTCGCGACTCAAAATGGCAGCAATAAGTAAAATGACATCGGCACCATAGGCTTTTGCTTCTACAATTTGATAAGTATCAATAATAAATTCTTTTCTAAGTAAGGGTATTTCACAACTTGCTCTTGAATTCAGTAAATCTTCTAAACTCCCTCCAAAATATTTCATATCTGTTAACACGGACATTCCACAGGCTCCGGCAGTTTCATACCCTTTTGCCACGTCTTGGACGTTCAAATTTTGATTGATACAGTCCTTAGATGGTGAACGGCGTTTGTGTTCTGTTATGAGTCCTGATGTGCTATTTATTAGCCGTGTACTAAGTGATGGGGACTGGTGTTCAAATAAAACAGAGTGTTCTAGCTGCTTAATAGGAATCAGTTGTTTTCGAAGTGCGACTTCTGTGTGTTTATCAGTGACAATGCGATCTAAGATACTATTCATTATAGGGCGATTAGTTTAGTGAGACATTTGTTTGCTTTTCCTGAGATAAGGGCTTCTTTGGCTAGTTCATATCCTTCAATATGTGTGAGCTGTTTGGCGGTTGCAATCGCTAAACCAGCATTGGCACACACTACATTATTTTGTGCTTCAGTGCCCTGTCCTCCTATAATTGTTTTAAAAATTTTGGAGGCCTCTGAAACGGTATTTCCTCCGAAAATAGCTTCTTGGGTGTTGTTTTTTAACCCTAAATCTTCAGCTGAAAAGAGCACTTCCGATTTATTTGACACAATCTTAACCGAATTTGTTAGAGAGATTTCATCGTAGCCCCCTAGGTCATGAACAATACTGTAGTTTTTATCCGAGTCTTGATATAGGTAGGAGTAAAGCCGCAAAAGCTCTAAATTAAACACCCCTACCATTTGGTTGTTGGGAGCCGATGGGTTTACCATTGGTCCAAGCATATTAAAAAAAGTTTTAACTCCTAATTCACGTCGAATGGGTGCTACATTTTTCATCGCTGGATGAAACAAAGGCGCATGTAAAACGCAAATACCTGTAGTGGCAATGGCACGTTCTAAAAAGTCGACATCATTTGAAAAAGTTACGCCAAGCGATTCTAGTACGTTGGACGATCCACATGCAGAAGATACGCCGTAATTCCCGTGCTTAGCAACTGGTATGCCTGCGGCAGCTGTTACAAACGAGGAAAGAGTTGAGATATTAAAGGTATCTTTGCCATCTCCACCTGTACCGCATAAATCGATGGGGTTGTAAGCCGATAAATCCACTGGAAAACACAGTTCTAAAAGTGCATTTCTAAATCCTTTTAATTCTTCCAGGGTGACACTCCGCATCATAAAAACAGTAAGAAAAGAAGCAATTTGACTTTGGTTATAGTCCCCTTTAGAGATATTTATCAAAACCTGTTTCGCTTGATCAGCAGAAATAGTTTCATAATTAATTAGTCTATTTAAAATATGTTTCATTTGTTTTTTTTGATCAAATTAGGAGTTAATCCAGTTTTTTAGGAGTTGTTTTCCTTGAGGAGTGAGTACTGATTCTGGGTGAAACTGTACACCCTTCACATCATATATTTTATGCCTCAAAGACATCACCTGTCCGTTGTTGTCAATTGAAGTAGCTTCCAAAACATCAGGTAGGTTAGCATCTACAACCCATGAATGGTATCGTCCAACCTGTAGAGTTGGTCCCAATTGATCAAATAGAATTTCGTCTTTTACCACAATAGTTACATCTGTGTGAACTCCGTGATATACCTCCTCTAAATTCACAAGTTGCCCTCCAAATACATCCCCAATAGCTTGTTGTCCTAGACATACACCTAGAATACTTTTGTTTGATGCATACCGCTTAATTACAGCATTTAATAAACCAGCTTCTTCTGGGATTCCTGGGCCTGGTGAGAGAAGTATTTTATCGAAATACTCAATATCATCTAAGTCAAACTTATCATTCCTAAGGACTGTTACTTCGCATTCTAGATCTTCTAGGTAATGCACCAGATTAAAGGTAAAGCTGTCGTAATTATCGATGACTACTATTTTTTTCATATTTAAATTGTTTCAGCAAGTTTAATTGCTTTTGTTAAAGCCCCTAGTTTGTTATACACTTCTTGAAGTTCATTTTCTGAACTTGATTTTGAAACGATTCCTGCGCCTGCCTGCCAATGCAGTTGATAGTCTTTACTTAAAAAGGTGCGAATCATAATAGCATGGGTGTAATTCCCATGGAAATCCATAAATCCGATAGCCCCTCCATAAAAGGCACGGCTTGTTTTTTCGTATTTTTCAATGAGTTGCATTGCTTTATGCTTAGGTGCGCCACTAAGGGTTCCCGCTGGAAACGTATCTGCCACAATTTGCATGGTTGGTGTATTTTCTTTAACTGCTCCAATGACTTTGCTGACTAAGTGAATTACATGTGAGAAAAACTGAACTTCTCTATATTTTTCAACAACAACATCTGTGCAGTGTCGGCTCAAATCGTTTCTAGCTAGGTCTACCAGCATGACGTGCTCACTATTTTCTTTTTTATCAGCTACTAACTTCTTTGCCAGTTCAGCATCTTTCAAATCATCTCCTGTTCGCGCAAATGTACCAGCAATAGGGTGAATTTCTGCTTTTTGATTTTCTACAACAAGCTGTGCTTCCGGAGAGCTTCCAAAAATTTTGAATTTACCGTAGTCAAAATAAAACAAGAAGGGGGAGGGGTTAATGCTTCGAAGCGCACGATACACATTAAAATCATCTCCTTTAAAATCTTGTTGAAATTTCTTTGATAAAACCAATTGAAATACGTCACCGCGGTTGCAGTGTTTTTTAGCTAAATCGACATTAGATTTAAAGGCTTTGTCTGTTAAGTTAGAACTGATCTTTCCTTTTGATTTGAAATCATAAGAAGAAAAGCTTTGCATTTTTATCAGATGATCAATAGCCTCTATATTGCTCTCACGTTCAAAGCAATGTGCAAAGAGATAGGCCTCATTTTTGAAATGGTTAATCGCTATAATGTTCTGATAAACGGCATAATACATATCCGGAATTTCAATCGAGTGGTCTTTTTTTGAAATGGTAATATCTTCAAAATACTTAACAGCATCATAAGCTGTAAACCCAAACATCCCATTATTGATAAACTTGAACGTTTTGTCGTTTTGAGTTTCAAATTGCTTGGTAAAGGCATCGATTTCTGCCGTCACCATATCCGATTCTACAGTCTTGGTTTCAAATGTATGGTCAGGGTATGTTTTAGTAATCAGGTTAGCTTCTACTTTTATGGAGGCTATAGGGTTGCAGCAGATGTAAGAAAAGCTATTATCATTGCCGTGGTAGTCGCTACTTTCAAGTAGAATACTATTAGGGAATTGATCTCGAATTTTTAGATACACGCTTACGGGCGATATTGTATCTGCCAGTATTTTTTTATAATGTGTTTTTAGCTTAAAATTTTTCATAAAAAAAAGGCTTGTCGTGAATGACAAGCCTTGGTATTTTGATTTAAACAAACAAAGGGTGTATCACGATTTGATTTTTCGAGAGTTCCACCACCAAATATTGTTTAAAGTAAAGTTCATATTGTTTTTATTGATTCAAATGTAATAACGTTTTCTTTAAATGCAAAACAAAAAACTAATATTTTTTAAAATTTTAATTTTACGTTCAAATCAAATTCATCATAGATAGCTTTGTCTTTAAGCCCTTCAAAGAAACTTCCAGACTTATAACTGATGCCGTATTTAGTACGATCAATTTTAAATGAAGTTGATGCACTATTTTCAGTAAGTGCTAAATCGAAAGAAACCTCATTTGTAACTCCTTTGATAGTCATATCTCCTACTACCGTGTAGCCCGATTTGCTTTCAGTAACAGATGTAAATACGAGTGTTGCAGTTTTGTGATTATTTACTCCAAAAAAATCATCTGCTTTCAAGTGTCCATCAAGTTTCTTTTTATAATTTCCTTGAATATCAGTCGTGTTGATAGTCGTCATGTCCATTGCAAATTTCCCGCCAACTAACGTATTTCCCTTGAAATCAAGAGATCCATTAAGTAAGTTAATAGTTCCTTCGTGTTGGCCAGTAACTTTATAGCCGACCCAGTTGATCACACTCTCAGCAACATTTATGTTTTTAGAATCATTAGTCGTGTAAGCCGATAATACTACAGCAAGTAAAACAAGTGTAGATTTTAATATTGATTTCTTTAAGTTCATGATTAATTTTTAAAATTCAATTACAAATATAGATTTTTTTATATTTTTAAGGCCATATGTCCCTTAATAATTTTCTGTTAATTTTTTAGGCTACTCAGTGAGTTTTTTTAACTTTATCGGATGAAATATCTTTTTATTTTAGTTGTTTCCTGTTTTTTATCTTGCAAGTCAGAGGTCAAAACTGAGGTCAAGCTTACAGCGAACTTACCTCCTTTGGAAATTCATGATTTCTCAGGCGTTGAGCCGTATTTAAACCTAGAGGGACCTAAAACTTATGTTGTTAATTTTTGGGCTACATGGTGTGCTCCCTGCGTAAAAGAGTTGCCGTATTTTGAGGCTATACAAGCCAAATATATTGAAGATGTTGAGGTTATTTTGATTAGCTTGGATTTCCCACGTCAATATGAATCCAAATTAAAACCTTTTTTATATAAACACCAATTGAAGTCCAAGGTAGTTGTTTTAGATGATCCCGACATGAATTATTGGATTCCAAAGGTGGATAGTAACTGGGATGGAGCCATTCCGGTATCACTTATTTATAACAGTTCAAAACGAAGCTTTTATAAGCGTACCTTTGCTTATAACGAGTTAGAAGCAGAGCTCAAGACTTTTTTAACCACTAAATAAAACCTAATGAATGTAATTTATAGCTTATTGATCTTCTTTGCCGCAGTATTAACAACTGATTCGGTTGATAATGGGTATGACATTGGAGACATAGCAACCGACTTTAATCTTGAAAATATTGATGGTAAATTTGTATCGCTTTCCGATTTTAACGATGCTAAAGGGTTTATAATTGTGTTCACTTGTAACACTTGTCCTTACGCGGTTTTGTATGAAGATCGCATTGAAGCACTTAATAAAAAATATGCATCACAAGGCTACCCATTGATAGCTATTATGCCTAACAATGTGCAAACAAAGCCAGGCGATTCAATGAAATCAATGAAGCAAAGAGCCATTGATAAAGGGTTTACATTCCCGTATTTAATGGATGCTGGTCAAAAAATATATCCTCAATATGGAGCTACAAAAACACCTCATGTATACATTTTAGAATCCACGACCCGTGGGCCAGTAGTCAGGTATATTGGTGGGATAGACGACAATTACAAAGATGCCACTTTAGTGAAAACAAATTATGTTGAAGATGCGATTGAAGCGCTTAAGAAAGGCAATTTAATTAAGCAAACGACAACTAAAGCGATAGGCTGTTCTATCAAATTATAACCTCAAATTAGTATTTAATTTAATAAAATATTTTATGATTGAATTATCACAAAAAGATTGGTCCTCTCAGTTGGAAGCCGATTCAGAATCAGTTATTATGGATGTTCGCACCCAAGAAGAGGTGGAGGAAGGAATGATCCCTGAAGCGCTTCACATGGATATATATAATGGACAAAAGTTTATCTCAAGTCTTGAGAAGCTTGATAAATCCTTAGGCTATTATGTGTATTGCAGGTCTGGAAATCGAAGTGCTCAAGCCTGTTCCATTATGGGCCAATTGGGTTTTAAGTCGACGTTTAATCTAGTTGGAGGCTTTTTAGGATGGACCGGCCCTTTCGTGACGCCTTAATTATGGGTTTTAGTAAGCTAGGTTATTTCTTTTTAATAGTGATCAGCTTTTTAAGCTGTAAAAGTGGTGACTTTAATTCCGTACAGCTTATTACCAATGATGAATTTGAAAGAGTTTCTAAAATTAATGGCATTCAGCTGGTTGATGTTAGAACGGCTGAGGAGTACGCAGAAGGGCATATTTTAAATTCTATAAACATTGATTTTCTAGGTCCTAATTTCGAATTTGACATCAAAAAATTAGATAAAAACTCTCCCATTATTGTGTACTGTCAACGGGGTAGTAGAAGCGCTAAGAGCGCTTTAAAACTACGTTCCAATTCCTTTGTAAAAGTCTATGACTTAGAAGGAGGTTTTTATAAATGGTTGTCTAATGGGGGGAGTGTTAAAAAGTAATATAGTTAATTTAAGCCCACAACGGAGTTGAGTAGGCACCTTGGTTGGTAAGCTCAGCAAGTGTTGTAACAGCCAGTTCTTTGTCATCGTAATAAGTCACTCCAAACCAGTTGCTTTTGGCTTCAATAACTTCAACAGTTATATGTCCGTTTTCCATCATTTCTTGAGTCACAAAAGGCAAGTAAATTTCGCTTTTTTCAAGGTTATCAGGGTTTTCTAAAAACTTTTTAAAGTAAGCTTCGATATAATTAAATATGGACGCATTACAAATCCAGAAATTCATAGATACAGCTGAGTTGGGATCAAGAATTACTCCCGAGTCTTCATCAATAATTTGTGTATTTTTTTCTAAGATTTTAGTCCGCTCTATAATTGATTTTAAACGCTTGTTTTCTACTTTACAAACGCCTCTAGAAACAGATCCAAATTCAGAAAGAGTATTTTTAAGGCTATATGCTACAAGGGCGAAATTAGAAGAGGATTGATTGTTTTTCATGAATTCAGCCGCCCCTTGAAAAGCATTTTGACCATAATAATCATCCGCATTTATAATTACAAAATCTCCTGAAATAACATTTCTAGCGGTCCAAACAGCATGGGCAGTTCCCCATGGTTTTTCGCGCTCTGTTATTAACGAAACTCCTTTTGGAATGTCTTTTATGTCCTGAACTAAGACATCTAGTTTTACGTTGCCAGGAAGACGTTCTGAAAGATAAGTTTCTAAGAATGTTTTGTTAGCTGATTTGGTAATAACTACAATGTGATTAAAGTTATTTTTTAGTGCATCAGAAATACTAAACTCCATTAGGAATTCTTTTGCTGGACCTAAATCGTCAAATTGTTTTAATTTTCCATAGCGACTACCGCTTCCAGCAGCCATAAGTAATAGGGTCATGTTTTATAAGATTTGTTCAATGCAAAAATATAATATTTATACGGAAGTTAAAATTTATAATTACTCAACTATTTTGATATTTGTTTCTACATCAATTATAAATCGTAATTTTGTTTGTGATAAATCAAATTTTAAGCTCAGATGATGATAAAATATTTAACAGCCTTGGCTACATGTTTTCTTTTGGCTCCCTTTATGTTGGTTGCTCAAATACCTCAGTATTATTCAAATGTTGATTTTAATTTAGCAGGGGATGGCCTAAAAGTAGAACTTTCTAGTTTGTTATTAGACACACATACAAACCTAATCCCTTATACTTCCTCTAATACAGATACTTGGGATGTTTTAAGAATTAGCGATTTAGTGGAAGCTAACTCCAGTAATGTCTTGTTGATTTATGGCTATGATGATTCTGATAGCTCAACCAATAATGATCGTACTCGAGATATTTACTCCAATCAAAGCAGCAATTGTATAGGCTATTGGAACAGAGAGCATGTTTTTGCTAAAAGTCTAGCTAACCCAAGTTTAGTTACAAACCAACCAGGTCCAGGAACAGATGTTCATAATCTGAGAGCTGCTGATTGTCAGATGAATTCTTCTCGAAATAATCGTCTTTTTGTTAGTGGGTCAGGCAACTCTGGCATTTCAGGAAGTTACTTTTATCCTGGAGATGAGTTTAAAGGGGATGTGGCCAGAATTATAATGTATATGTATTTACGTTATCCTTCACAATGTGAGCCATTAAATATAGGGGTTGGAAGTTCTTCTTACTCAACAAACGGGGACATGCCAAATGTGTTTCTAGATTGGAATGAGGAAGACCCTGTATCTGACTTTGAGCGCAACAGAAATGATGTTATATACTCATATCAAGGAAATAGGAATCCTTTTATTGACAACCCCTATTTAGCTTTTAAAATATGGAATGGTCCAGTTCCCTTAGATTCTTGGGGTGTCTTGTCGTCATCTGATTTGTTAACTCAAACTGTATCAGTATTTCCAACAATCACTAACGATTATTTATATATCAAAGGAACTAATCCCTCACAGAGATCAGTCAAAATATTTAATCAATTAGGACAGGTTTTAGAATTTGAACTCAATGGAGATAAAATTGATGTTTCGGGACTTCCTAAGGGATTGTATATTATTAACATTAAAGTCTCGAGCCAATCAAAATTATTTAAATTTTTAGTATATTAATTTTATGAAACAGTTTGTGTTATTTGGATTATTAACTTTAACCACACAATATCTATTGGCTCAAAAGGTGTGTTCGGTGGATTATAAAAACCAAGCAGATGTTTCAGTCTTTGTAGTCGACTACGCCAACCAAGCTGATCTAAAAGTTTTCAAGGTTGATTACTCAAATCAGGCAGATGGAAATAAAGGCCTTTGGTTTTTTACGGATTATGAGAATCAATCTGATAAAAAGATTTTCTTTGTTGATTATAAAAACCAATCAGAATTAAAAATCTTCTTTGTTGATTATGTAAATCAAGCAGGGTGGCAAAGTAACTCAAAAAAATACTTACTTTACTGAATCTCGCTCCCTCCTTAGCCCTAATAAAAATATGGTTTTAACTCCACATATACTGGTGAAACTGATGGAATTTGTGAGTTCTAAGTTTATTTATATTTATTTAGTTTAATGAAATCATGAAACCCCATATTCAGTTATCAATAGTGATTCCCGTATTCAATGAAGAAGGGTCTATAATACCATTGGTTACTTCTATACATAAGGCGCTTAATGACAAAAGTTATGAACTTATTTTTATAGATGATTGCTCTACGGATTCTACGTTACTTACAATAAACTCGCTTCAAGATTCACGTATTAATCTTATTGAATTTGATTCCAACAATGGGCAAAGTTCAGCTCTTGCAGCTGGTATTAAGTTGGCCAGAGGGACTTATATAGTAACAATGGATGGTGATTTTCAAAATGACCCATCTGATATTCCAAAAATGATCAAACTGATTTCTAGTGAAAATTTGGATATGGTTATAGGAATTCGTCATAATCGACAAGACCCCCTACTTAAAACAGTTCCTTCCAAAATTGCAAATTTTATAATCAGAACAACCACTCAACTCAAAATAACGGATTCCGGTTGTGCCTTAAAAGTAATGACTTCTAAAACAGCTAAAAATATTCCATTGTATGGAGAACTGCATAGGTTTATGGCATTGAATGCACATATTAATGGCGCTCGAATAAAAGAAATCCCGATCATTCACCATCCACGAACTCAAGGAATTTCTAAATATGGATTAGGCAGAACCTATAAAGTAATAAAAGACCTAATTATGATTATTATTAAGCACAAAATGCTAAAGTTTTAATGTAATAGTCATATCACTTAAAACAAACGGCTTGTTTCGAAAATTAATAGTAATTTTAAATTCTAAATGATCGAATGTCATCACCAATTAAAATAATAGAATGCCCACGAGATGCTATGCAAGGCATTAAGGCGTTTATTCCCACAGCTCAAAAGGTTCAGTATCTTCAGTCCCTGCTTAGAGTTGGTTTTGATACAATTGATTTTGGTAGTTTTGTTTCCCCTAAAGCCATTCCTCAAATGGTGGATACTGGAAAGGTTCTATCTCAATTAGACCTCAGTAAAACTTCGAGTAATTTGTTGGCTATTGTCGCGAATAGCCGTGGTGCATTAGCCGCCGCAACTCACAAAGAAATTGACTTTTTAGGGTATCCGTTTTCCATCTCTGAGAACTTTCAGATGAGAAACACACACAAAACTATTAATGAGTCCATAGACACTTTACAAGATATTCTATCTATAGCTGATGCTCATGACAAACGTTTAGTTGTGTATCTATCTATGGCGTTTGGCAATCCTTATGGAGATCCTTGGAATGTTGATATAGTGGGGGAGTGGACCCAACGATTAAACGCGATGGGTGTGGAAATTTTATCCTTAAGTGATACAATAGGAAGTTCAACTCCAGACTCTATTTCCTATTTGTTTAAAAACTTAATCCCTGCCTACAACCACATTGAGTTTGGAGCCCACTTACACACAAATCCTTTACATTGGCATTCTAAAGTGGAAGCTGCCTACAATGCTGGATGTGTAAGGTTTGATGGTGCCATTCAAGGGTTTGGAGGGTGTCCAATGGCGAAGGATCAACTTACAGGCAATATGCCAACAGAAAAGTTACTATCCTATTTTACAGCTAAAAAAGCACAGCTAAATCTTAACGCTCTTAGCTTTGAAAGTGCTTATAATGAGGCTACAAAGATTTTTTCAGTATACCATTAAATTTTATCGTCCAAAATTTTTATTTAGAATCATTCTACATTATATTTGTACATCTATTTAGAATGATTTTAAATAATAAAGATAATGAAAGACCACTATGACGATATAAATGTAATCCATTACAACGATTTTGGTATTGCATTTAACTGGAAACAAAATACATTTTCCACCAAGAACAAAATTCAATTAGTTTTTAAAGACACAGGAATCCTCCTCTCAAAGTCTGAAGTATTATCTTTTAAGTCAGACATTGAATATGTAATGTGTAACGGATGTAATTTCAAAGAAAAATGTAAAAATTTAATCCCTTCTCCCTGTGAATATATAAGTTTTTCGATGTCTGATTCTGAACTCATATCATTAATTGACTTGTTAGCTGGCGTTTGCTTTAGTATAGAGTTGACTGAGATCCTTGAAAATATTATTTAAAATAATTCTAAATAAGCTTGTATACTTTAACTTTTGGTATTAAATTTGGCAAAAATAAATTACACTATTTTAAATAAGTCTAAATAAGAATTAAAAAAAACAATTATGAAATTTTATTACAATTCAATTAAATTATTTGCTGTATCTGTGTTAGTTGCAACAAATTTCTCATGTTCAAGCGATGATGATTCTAGTGATTCACCTGTATTAGTATATGGATGTACTGATCTTAGCTCAGTTAATTATGACGCTAATGCTAATACCGATGATGGTAGCTGTGTTACTCCTCCTGATTCATACGTATTTGAAAGAGGTGGTGAAACTACTGTTAGTTATGGTGGTCAAACTGCCCGATTAGATATGGCTGCCTCTTTATTTGGTAAACTTAATGACGAAAATGTTTCTGGTGCTGATCTTCTTCAAATGTTTGAAGACGGAACCGGTTTTACAGCTGATAATGGTGCTTCTCAGGGAGAAATTGATGCCATTGAAGCGTTAAATAACTCAGGTAAAAAATTAGGAAATAAGACAGCTGCTTATGGTGACGCATCAGTCCAGCCTAAAATTGCAGGATTTTTGACTGAATATGCAGATAATGTTTCTACCAATTTTAATGTTGATGCCTCAGTAGGTGTTGCAGGATCTCATACCGGTTCTGGAGGAAGAACTGTTCGAATTAACGAAAAAGGAATGGAGCTAAACCAAGTGTTTGCTAAGTCACTTATAGGTGCTTTAGTTATGGACCAGGTTGCTTATGGTTACCTAAGCGAAGTTAAAATTGGAGATGATGTTGATAATGACGCTTCAGCATTAGGAGCGGGAGAATATACAACCATGGAACATCATTTTGACGAAGGTCTTGGATATGTTTACGGACAAGAGTCGGATATTACTACTGCAGCTACACCACAAGGAAATGGTATTCTATTTAACAAATACCTTAAAAAAGTTGATTCGGATACTGGTGAAGAGCCAGGTTTAGGAATGGAAATTTACGATGCATTTGTAGCAGGTAGAGCTGCTATTGTTGCAGAGAATTCAACAGTTAGAGATGCTCAGGCTGAAATTATAAAAACTAAAATGTCTAGAGTAATTATTCATAAAGCTGCTCATTATTTAAGGGGAGCAGCTGATGCTAAAGCTGCAGCTGATGTAGATTATGCAGACTATTTCCACGGGCTTTCTGAAGGATATGGATTTATTTTAAGTCTACAATTCACTTATGATACTGATGGAATGAATTATTTTTCTTTTTCAGAAGTAGATTCAATGTTGTCAACGCTAGAGTCAGGAAATGGGTTTTGGGATAGAACTCCTTCTGAGTTAGACGAAATGGCTGCACAAATTGAAGCTAAATTATAAGTAGTTAAACATAGATATTTTAACTCAATTATAAGAAAATATCTATTAATTATTAAACTCAATTATATTATTTTTGCAGGGGGGATTTGATTAGTCATCTCCCTTCCTGCATTTTAAATCAAACATATGTCAATTAAACAGACTTTTTATTTTTCTACATTAATTACTCTTTTGATTACTTTTTCATGTTCTGATCCCTCAGATTCTAACGAAAATTTAGTCGATAATTTCGACCGACAATCCATACTAGAAAATGTAACTGACAATATTATTTTACCCGCTTTTGAAGATTTTAATGCCAAAACAGCTCAGTTAGAAGAAAGTGTAACTCTTTTTTCAAATACACGTAATTTAACTAATCTTGAGACTGTTCAATCGCACTGGGTTGAGGCTTACAAATCATGGCAACATGTTGAGATGTTTAATATAGCCAAGGCTGAAGAAGTATATTTTTTACAAAAAATGAATACTTATCCTGCAAGTGTCTCCAGAATCGAAAATAATATCAATACAGGGAGTTATGATCTTGATACAAATAATAATAATTGGGCAGCTCAAGGATTTCCGGCTTTAGATTATTTATTGTTCGGATTGGCTGATACAAACTCTAACTCTCTTATTTTTTACCAAAACAATGAAAATTTACCATATTTGAATTATTTACAAGCTATAGCATCCCAAATGTCACAAGTTACTGATATGGTTCACCAAGACTGGATTGCAACAAGAGATGCTTTTGTGAGCTCTTCAGAAAACACTGCTACTTCAAGTCTAAACATGCTCACAAATGATTTCATTTATTACTTCGAAAAAGGTTTAAGAACTAATAAGTTTGGTATTCCAGCAGGTGTCTTCTCAGCCAATAATACGCGATCAGCAAACGTTGAAGCATACTATAACACAACGCAATCCAAAGTATTGTCTTTGGAAGCATTAGTTGCAGTTGAAGGGTTTTTTAAGGGGAAAGCTTACAATTCTACTGCTGTAGGAGCATCATTAAAGAGTTATTTGGATTATATGACTGAAGATAGTACAATTAGTACTGCTATAATTACTAAGTTTACAGATTCGGAACAATTAATTAATATGCTTGACGATAACTTTTCTTTTCAAGTTACATCTAATAACAATCTCATGGTAGATGTTTTTAATAAACTTCAGGAAGGGGTTGTATTGCTAAAAACAGATATGTTATCTGCATTAAGTATTTCTGTTGATTATATTGATGCTGATGGGGATTAATATGAATTTAAATACATTATAAATCTTATAAATAAAGGTTCTCTTTCTTAAATTTGAGAACCTTTTTTATTATGAAAAACAAGATAGCTAATTATTTCGATAGACAAACAAATGCGGCCACACTGGCTGTGTTTAGAGTGTTTTTTGGTGTTTTAATGTGTGTTAGTATCGTTCGTTTTTGGTCAAAAGACTGGATTCAGTCCCTTTATGTAGACCCATCTTTTCATTTTTCTTATTACGGATTTGATTGGGTAAAGCCTCTTGGAGTCTATACCTACGTTTTATTTTTAATATGTGGTATTTCTGCGTTTTTAGTAGCTGTCGGATATAAATATCGAATATCGATTTTAGTATTCTTTTTAAGCTTTACCTATATTGAATTAATGGATAAAACTACTTATCTAAACCATTACTATTTTGTTTCTGTTATAAGTTTTATGATGCTTTTTCTACCTTGTAATGCTCAGTTTTCTATAGATTCTTTCATTAGAAAAAAAACTTATAAAATGGTTCCAAATTGGACGATTGATAGCTTAAAATTAATGCTAGGTATCGTTTATTTTTATGCAGGTCTTACCAAGATAAATTCTGATTGGCTTCTAAGAGCAATGCCATTAAAACTATGGTTAAAATCCAAATATGACTTACCATTTATTGGTCAAACAATAATGCAACAAGAGTGGTTTAGTTTTTTCATGAGTTGGGGTGGCATGTTTTATGACCTCAGTATTCCTTTTTTATTGCTATTCAAAAGAACACGTTCCTTTGCTTTTGTTTTAGTAGTCGCTTTTCATGTAGCTACTCGAATACTTTTTCCAATTGGAATGTTTCCGTACATAATGATATTGTCTACAATCATATTTTTTGAGTCAAATGTGCACCAAAGAATATTAGATTTTATTCGTAAGATTCTTTGGTTTTTTAAAATTAAACAACAGATTTCACTTATACCCATTTTAGAAGTTGATCGTTTTATTGTTTCCAATTTTTGTCGTATAACCATAGTTGCTTTAATGTCCTTACAATTGCTTTTTCCTTGGAGATCCTTAGGCTACCCAGGAGAGCTGTTTTGGAATGAACAAGGGTATCGGTTTTCTTGGCGGGTCATGCTAATGGAGAAAAAAGGGAGCTCAGTTTTTAAAATTGTCAACACAAAAACGAACTCTTTTTTTTACGTAAATAATAACGATTTCCTAACTCCTATTCAACAAAAACAAATGAGTTTCCAACCCGATATGATTTTGCAATATGGCCATTATTTAGGTAGTCATTTCAAAAGTCAAGGACATCAAAATGTAGCTGTTTTCGTTGAAAGTTATGTATCTTTGAACGGTCGACTTAGTCAGCAATTTATAGATCCTACAGCAAATTTGATGGAGCTTAAAGATTCATTTAAACACAAAGATTGGATTAAACCACTAAATGATGAAATTAAAGGGTTTTAAACTTCTTATTTTTATATTTTCTCTCCCATTTTTTTCATTTACTCAAGTAGATGTTCTTGGTGAGGTTTATGATAGAGCATCTGTTAATGTGTTAGAATCTGTAGAAATTTATGATGAGTTTGGTACTTTACTAGCTGTTACAGATTCGGAGGGTAAATATCAGTTTTCTTCTTACGAATCAAAACTTAAATTAATTTTCTTTCGCTATGGTTATCAGCCTTTTAAAACTTCAGTAGTTGTAAATGGCTCAACATTAGAAACTATTTTCCTTGAACTATCTACCGAGCAATTATCGGAAGTGGAACTCGTTGCAGTAAAACAAAAACTCTTTTCAATTAAACGACTTAAGGATGTTGAAGGCACTGCTATATTTGCGGGAAAAAAAACCGAGGTTATTTTAGTTGACAACCTGATGGCCAATTTAGCAAGTAATAATGCACGTCAAATATTCAGTCAAATTGCTGGTCTTAATATTTATCAAAATGATGATGCTGGCTTGCAACTAAATATTGGTGGTAGAGGATTAGACCCCAACAGAACATCAAATTTTAATACACGTCAAAATAATTACGACATCAGTGCAGATGTCTTAGGCTATCCCGAGAGTTATTATTCACCTCCTTCAGAATCACTCTCCGAAATTCAAATTATTAGAGGTGCAGCCTCGCTACAATATGGGACTCAGTTTGGAGGTCTAGTTAATTTTAAAACAAAGTCACCCAATAGGAATAAGTCGCTTGAAGTAGTGCTTAGGAATACCGTTGGTAGTAATGGCCTTTACACTAACTTCACTAGTTTTAGTGGTACAAGCAAAAAGTTAAGTTATTATTCTTACGTGAATTATAAGGCAGGAGACGGTTTTAGGCCTAACTCAGAATTTGAGTCCAGAAATATCTTTTCTCATATTGGATACGCATTTTCAACCAAAACTAATTTAGCAGTTGAACTAACTTATTTAAAATATCTCGCTCAGCAAGCTGGTGGGCTTAACGACTCTATGTTTGCCGTCGATCCATATCAAAGTGTGCGTTCTAGAAACTGGTTTAAAGTCAACTGGTTACTGTATAACGCTAAATTAACCCACAGGTTTTCTGATCAAACACTATTTAGTTTTAATTTCTTTGGACTCAATGCTAGTAGAGATGCTGTTGGCTTTAGAACCAATCGTGTTGACCAGATTGATTCTTTTGAAGAAAGAGATTTAATTAAAGGCAAATTTAAAAACTTTGGATTTGAATCGAGATTATTACATGACTATAACTTATTAGAGAAAAAAGCGACAATGCTTATTGGAGTTAAGTTTTATAGAGCTAATAACAGCAATCAACAGGGACCTGGATCCAATGGTTCAGGGCCTGACTTTAATTTTGAGACGGAGCAATATATTGATTATCAAGCGCAATCTTTTTATGATTATCCAAATTTGAATACAGCTTTATTTGGTGAACAGATTATATACCTTAAAGAAAACCTTTCTGTCACACCTGGGTTTAGACTGGAACATATAAAAACAGAAAGTAAGGGCTTTTACAAAAATATTAATTTGGATGCAGCAGGGAATTTACTTTTAAATGAAACTATTTATAATGACGAAATCCGAAAACGTTCATTTGTTCTTTTTGGAGTTGGAGCTAGCTATAAACCCACTGATTACTTAGAGATATATAATAACATTTCACAAAACTACCGTTCAGTAACTTTTGCGGATATTAGTATTGTAAACCCTGCATACGTTATTAATCCAGATATAACTGACGAGAAAGGATACAATTTAGATTTTGGTGCTAGAGGAGTATTTAATAAAACTATATCCTATGATATAAGCCTTTTTGGACTATTTTATAATGACAGAATTGGATTTGTTCAAAAGTTATTTCAAGACGGTAATGTAAAGTCAGAAAGAGGAAATGTAGGGGATGCCGTTATTTATGGTCTTGAGTCTTTAATTGATTTTAATTTGACAAAACTATTTAATTTTAATTATGATTATGGAGCTTCATTTTTTGTAAACACCTCTTTTATTGACTCTGAGTATAAGTCCTCTTCGATAAACGGAATTACAGGAAAAAATGTAGAATTTGTTCCAAATTTAAATTTTAAATCAGGGTTTAAGTTTTCATTCAAAGATTTTTCTTCCAATATTCAATACTCCTACATGTCAGAACAGTTTACAGATGCTTCCAATTCTATTGACAGTAACCTAAGTGGGGTTGTTGGGGTTCTTCCCTCCTATAGCGTTTTAGATATTTCGCTCAGTTATAAGTATCAAAATCTTAAAGTTGAAACAGGGATAAATAATGTGCTTGACAATGCTTACTTCACGCGCCGTGCAACTGGCTACCCCGGTCCAGGGATAATACCTTCTCCCCCCCAAAACATCTATTTAACAGTAGGGTTAAGATTTTAGTAAGAATAGAACTTAGCCAATTTAGAAATCAAATCAATAATTTCTTTTATTTGTGAGAGAAACTGAGAAATTAAGCTTAAATTTGTATGCAATTATAAGCTATTTGCTATGAATGCACATTTATCCAAAATTGTTGGCGAGGGTCTTACTTATGACGACGTCCTTTTAATACCAGCATACTCTGAAATTCTTCCTAGAGATGTAAGTATTAAATCAAAATTCACAAAAAACATTTCTTTAAATGTCCCTATTTCTTCCGCTGCAATGGATACTGTGACTGAAAGTAAAATGGCGATAGCCATGGCGCGTGAAGGTGGGATAGGCGTATTGCATAAAAACATGACGATAGAGCAACAAGCTGTAAAGGTTAGGAAAGTTAAACGTGCTGAAAGTGGTATGATTATCGATCCAGTTACACTGCCTATGGATGCCATTGTTAAAGATGCTAAAAATAGCATGAAAGAGCATAGTATTGGAGGGATTCCAATTATAGACAAAGATGGATTCCTTAAGGGGATTGTTACAAATAGAGATTTAAGATTTGAAAAAGAAGACAATCGCCCAATTACTGAAATCATGACTTCTAAGGGGTTAGTAACAACAGCTGAAGGGACCTCCTTGCAGCAAGCTGAGGTTATTCTTCAAAAACAAAAAATTGAAAAGCTTCCGGTAGTAGATGCTGATTTTAAATTAGTAGGTTTAATCACCTTCAGAGATATTACAAAATTAACTCAAAAGCCAATATCAAATAAAGATCAGTTCGGACGATTACGTGTTGCTGCTGCCATTGGAGTGACTCCTGATGCTGTAGAGCGTACTAAAGCGCTTGTAAAATCCGGAGTGGATGCAATTATTATTGATACTGCTCACGGACATACTAAAGGAGTCGTAACTGTTTTGAAATCAATTAAAGCTAATTTCCCTGATTTAGATGTGGTCGTAGGAAACATAGCGACCGCTGAAGCAGCCAAGTATCTAGCTGAAGCTGGAGCTGACGCCGTAAAAGTTGGTATTGGCCCCGGATCAATCTGTACAACTCGTGTGGTTGCAGGTGTTGGATTTCCACAGTTTTCAGCAGTACTTGAAGTAGCAGCAGCCCTTAAAGGAACAGGTGTTCCTGTGATTGCGGATGGTGGTATACGCTATACAGGAGATATTCCAAAAGCGTTAGCAGCAGGAGCAGATAGTGTAATGTTAGGATCCCTTCTTGCAGGTACTAAAGAATCTCCAGGAGAAACCATTATATATGAAGGTCGTAAATTCAAATCTTATAGAGGTATGGGCTCAGTTGAAGCCATGAAAGAAGGAAGTAAAGATCGTTACTTTCAAGATGTTGAAGATGATATTAAAAAACTGGTTCCTGAGGGAATTGTTGGGCGTGTTCCGTATAAAGGAGATCTTTTTGAAAGTATACACCAATTTATAGGTGGTTTACGTGCTGGCATGGGATACTGTGGCGCTAAAGACATAGAAAGCCTCAAAGAGAATGGGCAATTTGTAAAAATAACATCATCAGGAATTAGCGAAAGCCATCCTCATAATGTAATGATCACAAAAGAAGCTCCGAACTATTCCAGATAGATCACATAATATTTATTTTATCCTATTTTAAGATACTCTTGTATTCTACCTCAGAATTAGTATTTTTGTTTTTACTCAAAAACCAATAATATGAAAAACTCACCTACATTCTTTGCTATATTTTGGCTTTCCTTAAGTTTTTTAAATGCTCAGATATCAGAATCAGATGTATTGTTAACTATTTCAGAGGAACCAATTTTAGCATCTGAGTTTATTAGAGTTTATAATAAGAACTTAAACTTAGTTCAAGACGATTCACAAAAAGAAGTTGAATCTTATTTGAAATTATTTATAAATTATAAATTAAAACTAGCAGAAGCTACATTACTGGGTTATGACAAAGATCCGGAGTATGTAAAAGAATTAAGGTCTTATAAAAATCAACTAACTCAAAACTATTTAACAGATAAAAATGTCACAGATGAATTAGTTTTAGAGGCTTATGACCGCATCCTTAATGAAGTAAAAGCACAGCACGTATTGGTTAGAATTGAAGAATTTGAAACAGATACCCTGCAAGCATACTCAGCAATACAGGCCTTTCAAGAACGATTAAAAAATGATGATTTTGAGTCTTTAAAAAAAGAAATTCATGATGGAAAATCTATTTTTGTGGAGGATCTTGGTTTTTTTACAGCCTTCAAAATGGCGTATAAATTTGAGTCAGTAGCATTTAATACAAAAGTAGGGGAGGTCTCAGAACCGTTTCGAACCAAATTCGGATTTCATGTTGTTAAAGTCTTGGAAAAAAGAAAATCCAAGGGTCAGGTAATTGTTGCTCACATAATGATCGCAAATACTCAAAAAGACACTACGTTAGTTGCTAAAGATCGAATCCAGGAATTACACCGATTACTACTTCAGGGCGAAGATTTTGGAAATATTGCTAAACAGTTTTCTGATGACAAGAGTTCTTCAATGCGAAGCGGAGAGTTAAAGCCTTTTAAATCTGGTCAAATAAACTCAATTCTATTTGAAAATACAGCCTTTAGTTTAAAAGAAAAAGAAGATATCTCTGAGCCGATTCAGACCCAATTTGGATGGCATATTCTAAAATTAATTGATAAACAAGCGGTAAAGGAATTTAATAGTTTAAAACCAGATTTAGAGAGCCAAGTTCGAAAAGATTCACGCTCTCAACTCGTAAAATCGAAGATGTTAGCCAAATTACTGTCTCAGTATCAACTCACTGGTTTAAATCCTAACTTAGCACTACTAAAATCTAATATTGTCTATGATAAATCTAATAAAACATGGAAGTTGTCAGATCAAATTAAAGATTCTAAATCATTTTTAGTTATCGAAAAAACGTCGTATTCATTTGGTGATTTTATAAATTTTTTAAATAAAAATTATAAGTTAATAAATCCAAACTGGGCAACAGAGTTTGCTGTCAACAAACAATATAAGTTCTTTTTAGAGCAGTCTGTATTTCGGTATAAGAAAGATAACCTTGAAAATGAGAACCAAGATTTTGCTAATATCTTAAACGAATATAGAGAAGGTTTATTGTTGTTCGAATTGATGCAAGACAAAATTTGGGAAGGTGCTAAAAAAGATACAATTGGGTTAAATGCTTTTTATAATGAAAACAAAGATAACTATTTATGGCCCGAAAGAGTGATAGGATCTGTAGCTCGATCCTCTAATGCTAAAAACATCAAAAAGGTTCGTAAATTATGGGCAAGCGGTAAATCAAATCAATCAATAGACGAATTGCTCAACAAGATTCAGCAGAATGTTATATTCTCTACTGGTGAATTCGAATTGGGACTGTCTCCTTTACCAGAAAGTTTTACTCCCAGAGTCAAGTCACAATTATCTAAAATTATTAAAGAAAATAATAGCTTCTATATTGTTAATGTTAAAGAGTTTATGCCTCAATCTCAAAAATCTTTAGAGGACTCTAGAGGCCAGCTTATTTCTGATTATCAAACAAAATTAGAGACCCAGTGGATTTTAGAATTAAAATCCAAATTCAACGTTAAAGTAAATGAAGATGTATTTCAAAAAGTTAAATCTATAATTTCTAAATAATTTTGAACCATTTCAATAAAATTTTATTCCTACTTTTCTTCGGATTTTCTGCATGTGATTTCCCTGTAGTCAAAACTCAAAAAGAACCATTAGCAAGGGTCAATGATGCTTTATTATTTAAAGACACTATTGACTTTAGTTTTATTAATGGCAGTACAGAGTCTGACAGTATTTTATTTGTACAGAATATAATTAATGATTGGGCCACAACACAACTCTTAATAGATGGTGCAATCTTAAATTTAAATGAACAGACTCAAGTTGACTTTGAACAACTCGTACAACAATATAAAAGTGATCTCTATACTTCGTCTTATGTTGAAGCGTTGGTGAGTCAAAATTTAGACACTTTAGTTTCCATTCAACAGTTGCAAGAAGTCTATATTGCTAATAAGCAACTTTTTGTGCTTAAGGACGACTTACTTAAGTTGAGGTATATCAATATCAATGCTTCAATATCCAATTTAAAAGAAATTAAAAAACGCTTTAAACGTTTTAATTCTGATGACAAAATCAGGTTAGACTCTATATCTATTCAGTTTAATTCTTTTTATCTGAAAGACTCAATTTGGATTAAATCAGAGCAGGTAATTTCTAAAATAAAGCCCTTAGAATTAGGTTTTAATAAAGTACTGTTAAAAAAACCAAATTTTATACAGCTCAAAGATTCTTTAGGGTTATATTTGATGCAAATAAGTGAAGTTTTAGAGCGTGGTAAACCCGCCCCAATTGAGTATGTTTCTCCAACTTTAAAGCAAATAGTCATTAATAATCGAAAATTAAAGCTCATCAAAAAACTAAAAAGTGATATAGTTAATGATGCCATTAAAAATAAAAATTTTGAAATTTATAAATAATATTTACCTTCTTGGATTTGTCTTTCTAGCCTCTCTTAATTCATATTCGCAAGAAATTATTGAAGACTCTTCTGTAGATTCAATCGATGTATTAGATTTGGTTGCCGTTGATTCTCTCCAGCAACGCGTCAAAATCGATGGTGTAGCTGCGGTTATTGGAGACTTTGTTATCTTGGATTCAGATATAGACAAGCAGTTCATGCAGTTAGAAGCAGGAGGGATCTCCACGGATGATATTACACGTTGTCAGCTCTTTGGTAAACTTTTAGAAGACAAACTTTATATTCATCATGCTATTCAAGACAGTATAGAGGTAAATGATGCAGAAATATTATCTAACGTTGATCAGCAACTAGCAGGTTTTGCTGAACAAATTGGTTCAATGGATAAGCTAGTGGCTTATTATAAAAAATCATCCGAACAAGAACTTAGAGACGAAATGTTTGAGTTAAATAAAAATGGTCAAATGGCAACTATGATGCAGCAAAGCGTTATACAGGATCTGGAAGTTACACCTGAAGAAGTTCGTCAGTTTTTCAATAAAATAGCTCTCGATGAACGTCCAATGTTTGGTACTGAATTACGAATTGCTCAAATTGTTGTCGTTCCAGAAACCACCCAATTAGAAGTGGACAAAGTTGTTAAGCGTCTAAATGAGTTCCGGAGCGATGTTTTGGATAATGGTACTAGTTTTACCACCAAAGCTGTTTTGTACACTCAGGATCCTGGTTCGAAAAGAACAGGAGGTAAGTACACATTAAACAGGAAACGTCCTCAAATGGCGAAGGAGTTTAGAGAAGTTGCCTTTTCGTTACAAGAAGGTGAAGTATCAAAGCCCTTCAAGACTGATTTTGGATATCACATAATTCAATTAGAAAAAATCAGAGGTCAAGAATTTGATGTCCGACATATTTTATTGATACCTAAAATTACTGAAGAGGCTATCAATGTAGCTAAAGAAAAACTTGAAAAAGTTAGGAAAAGTATCGTTGCGGGTGATATCAGCTTTGAAAAAGCGGCTAGAGAAGTAAGCGATGAAAAAGAAACTAAATTTGACGGTGGCCAACTTAGAAACCCAGAAACTCAAGATTATAATTTTGAACTCACAAAAATGGATCCTGGATTTTACTCTCAAATAGAAAGTTTAGAAGATAATGAAATCAGTCCAGTAATTAAAGATGGAGATCGGGTTAATCCAATCAAATTTAAGATTGTAACCGTTACCAACAGAGTAAATGAACACGAAGCTAACTTTGCACAAGATTACTTAAAAATTAAGGATTTAGCCCTTCAAGAAAAGCAGTTGAATACAGTTTCCAAGTGGCAAGAAGAAAAGATAATGGATACCTACATTAAGATTAATGGCGAATTGCGTTCTTGCGATTTTAATAGTAACTGGTTTAAAATCAAATAATTATTTAATGTCAGATGTGGCCTCTATAAAACTTCAGCTAGAAAAGTATCAGGCTTTAAAAAATGAAATTTCAAAAGTCATTGTTGGTCAAGACTATGTTATTGAGCAAATACTAATCTCAATATTTTCTGGTGGACATTCCTTATTGGTCGGGGTTCCTGGTTTAGCTAAAACATTAATGGTAAATACCATTTCTAAAGCCCTTGGGTTAGATTTTAAACGTATCCAGTTCACGCCTGACTTAATGCCAAGTGATATTCTTGGAAGTGAAATTTTAGATCACGATCGTCAATTTAAGTTTATTAAAGGTCCAATTTTTTGCAATATACTACTTGCTGACGAAATCAATCGAACACCCCCAAAAACACAGTCAGCCTTATTAGAGGCGATGCAAGAAAGATCTGTGACTATAGCTGGACATCATTACATGCTAGACACCCCTTATTTTGTTTTAGCAACCCAAAATCCGATCGAACAAGAAGGGACTTATCCTTTGCCTGAGGCCCAACTAGACCGTTTTATGTTTTCGATTAATTTAACATACCCAACTTTTGAAGAAGAGGTCCAAGTAGTCAAGCTAACAACTTCCACAGCCCAACCTCAAGTTGATGTTGTTTTTTCTGCAGAAGAAATTTTAAAATTTCAGAGTTTGATTAAGAAAATACCTGTAGCCGATAACGTAATTGATTACGCAGTTAAGCTAGTTGGAAAATCACGACCAGCCTCTAGTGAAGCAACTCCGTTAGTAAAGCAATATGTAGATTGGGGAGCAGGTCCTAGAGCGTCTCAAAACCTTATTCTAGCTGCCAAAACCTTTGCGGTAATTAATAATAAATTATCACCTGATATTGAAGACGTTCAGTCAATAGCAAAAGGAATCTTAAGGCATAGAATTATTAAGAATTATAAGGCAGAATCAGATGGAGTTACTACAGAATCCATTATTGAAAGTTTATTTTAATATAATTTCAGCTATAGTATCTTCTTTTTTTCCATTTTTTGATGACAATAGTTTGTTATTTTCTTGGTATTAATTTAATTTTATTAGGACGAGTATGTTAATCACTTTTTATTTCAATATAATTTTATTTAATTCGTACTTTTACGAACGATTATAAAGAAATAAAATTATTCAGAATATGGCTTTCGATATAAATATTATCAAAGAAGTGTACCGACAGATGCCGGGACGAATTAAAAAAGCACGTCAACTCGTTGGGCGCCCATTAACTTTATCAGAAAAAATACTATACAGTCACCTTTGGGATGACAACTCTTCAAAAGCGTTTGAACGTGGAAAAGACTATGTTGATTTTGCACCTGATAGAATTGCTCTACAAGATGCAACAGCTCAAATGGCGTTATTACAGTTTATGCAAGCGGGTAAAAGTAAGGTAGCAGTACCTACCACTACACACTGTGATCATTTAATTCAAGCAAAAAATGGAGCTGGAACTGATTTACAAAGTGCTTTAAACACGAGTAATGAAGTTTTTAACTTTTTAGAATCAGTCTCAAATAAATATGGTTTAGGATTTTGGAAACCAGGTGCTGGAATTATTCATCAAGTGGTCTTAGAAAATTATGCATTTCCTGGTGGAATGATGATAGGAACCGATTCCCATACTGTTAATGCAGGAGGATTAGGAATGATTGCCATTGGAGTTGGGGGTGCAGACGCTGTAGATGTGATGGCCGGTATGGCTTGGGAGCTCAAATTCCCAAAATTGATCGGCGTTAAATTAACTGGAAGTCTTTCGGGATGGACTGCACCAAAAGATGTGATTTTAAAAGTAGCAGGAATTGTTTCTGCGAAAGGGGGAACTGGAGCTGTTGTAGAATATTTTGGTGAAGGTGCCATCGGAATGTCCTGTACTGGAAAAGGAACCATTTGTAATATGGGAGCAGAAATAGGAGCAACCACCTCTACTTTCGGATATGATGAATCGATGGAACGTTACTTACGTGCTACTGATAGAGCAGACGTTGCAGATGCTGCAAATACAGTAAAAGAACATTTAACTGGAGATACTGAAGTATATGCGAATCCAGAAAACTACTTTGATCAAGTAATTGAAATCAATTTATCAGAGTTAAGTCCTTTATTAAATGGTCCTTTTACGCCAGACTTATCTACAAAAGTTGGTTCAGACATGAATACTATTGCAAATGAAAATGAATGGCCTTTAAAAGTTGAATGGGGATTGATTGGATCTTGTACGAATTCTTCATATGAAGATTTATCAAGGGCTGCTTCTATAGCTCAACAAGCTTTAGACAAAGGTTTAGGAATCAAAGCTGATTTTGGAATCAATCCAGGCTCCGAAAAAGTGCGTTATACAGCAGATAGAGACGGAATCTTAAGTGTTTTTGAACAATTGGATGCAAAGATATTTACAAATGCTTGTGGTCCTTGTATTGGGCAATGGGCACGATATGAAGATCCTAAGAATGCACCCAAAAACTCAATTATTCATTCTTTCAATAGGAACTTTGCAAAACGTGCAGATGGTAATCCAAACACCCACGCCTTTGTAGCTTCACCAGAAATGGTTGCTGCAATTACCATTGCAGGACGTTTAGATTTTAATCCTATGACAGATACTCTCATCAATAATGAGGGTGAAAAAGTGATGTTAGATGAGCCAACAGGATGGGAATTACCTCCAAAAGGTTTTGAAGTAAAAGACGACGGATATCTTGCTCCAGAAGAAGATGGAAGTGGAATAGTCATCAATGTGAGTCCAGAATCTGACAGATTACAATTATTAACTCCTTTTGAGCCGATTGGTAATATAATTGATAGCGCTAAACTATTAATCAAAGCACACGGAAAATGTACTACTGATCATATTTCAATGGCCGGTCCTTGGCTACGTTTTAGAGGGCATTTAGATAATATTTCTAACAACTGTTTAATTGGTGCTGTAAATGCATACAATATGAAAACTAATTTTGTAAAAAATCAGTTAGATGGGGAGTATGATGCAGTTCCTTTAACAGCAAGAGCATATAAGGCAGCGAATATAAAATCAATTGTAGTTGGAGATCATAATTATGGAGAAGGATCTTCTAGGGAGCACGCGGCTATGGAGCCTCGTCACCTAGGTGTTGCTGCTGTGATCGTAAAGTCTTTTGCACGTATCCACGAAACTAACTTAAAAAAACAAGGAATGTTAGGGCTGACTTTTGCAACGGAATCAAATTACGATTTAATTCAAGAAGATGACACTTTTAATTTTATAGATCTAAATGAGTTTTCACCAGGAAAACCATTAACGATTGAAGTGATCCATGCTGACGGTTCTAAAGATTTAATTATTGCAAACCATACCTATAACGACTCTCAAATAGAGTGGTACAATGAAGGATCTGCATTAAATCTAATCAAGAAACAAAACGATTAATTATAAATATCCTATTGTAAAAAAAAAGTGCCTGATATTTCAGGCGCTTTTTTTTAAAACCCAACGTTTAGAGGGTTTTAAAAAAAGCTTTTATAAAGGCTAAAGAAAGTAAGGACTTCATAATTTTTAATTCCTCAATAAGTGAAGACTCTTCGTCTAAAAATTTAAACATAGCTTCGATAGAATTTTTAGAGTAAAACTGTTCGAAAATCCATTCACCTTTTTCATTTTCATCATTCAAAACTTTTAAAAATATCTTATCATAGAACTTATACTTACGTTTAAATAAGTTTTTTGAAGGATTGTTATTATTTTTTAAATTAGTAATTATTATTGCTACCTTTTTTTCTGAATGTTTAAAAGAATAGCCAGTAGACCCTTTAACCCAACCACCAGCCGTTCCAATTTTTGTTATGTTTTTTGTAGAATACGTTTCAAAAGGAAAATTTGTCATGGGGATGATTCCACTTTCCGTTTCAACAATAGTGTAGGTGTCTATTTTTAATATACTAGAAATGTACTTTTTTATGTAGCTATCGTATGTGGCTTCATTAACAAGTGTAGGCGTGAAATATGTAAATTCTACAAGTGCTTTAGTACTGCTTAATGGCAAAACATAAGTAAAAGTAGTTTTGTCACCATCCTTTAATCTATAGTCCATCATTGTAAATTGATCTGGACTGAAAACAGGAACTTTAGTTTCTATAATCCAACCTTTAAAATGCTGAATAATTTTAGTGAAGTTATCTGATTCTGAAAAATAATCTTCAGTAATTCTACTGTCAAAAACGTGTTTAGCATTGTAGAAGTTATTAGTGGTTATAACTTTGGGGTGTTTGGTTTTTTCTACGGTAAGTACGTCTTCTACAATAAAATCAAAGTTAGTTTTTTCTTTAAGTACATGTGTAACTTTAGTATAGAAATCTAACGCTTGTATCGTTTTGTATTTGTAGGGAGCAAGCTCTATATTTAGTTCCATTTTACTGGAAAAAAACAAAGCTTTACTCCAAGTTTTAGAAACAATTGACTCCCATTTACCATTTCCTTTTTCCCAAAAACTCCAGGTTTTATCGTTTTGGGTTTTGTGAGATTTATCAATTAAAGCAATTTGCTTATCATTAAAAAAAGAGTCTTTAGAAAGCGCTAATGCTAGCTGAAAACCAGCAAGGCCGTTACCAATTATAATATAATCATACTGCTTGCTGTGCGCCATTTATTTAGAGTATTAACGCTTAAAATATTTAAAAGGAACAAATAACATTCCGTAACATTCACCATCTGCTTTTCCTAAGTGTTTGTGATGTATTTTATGGGCACGTCTAAGTCCTTTGGCATACCAATTGTCTGCTTTTCTAAAGTACTTGAATCTTTGGTGAATAAATATATCATGAACTAAAAAGTATGTTGCTCCATAGGCCATAATCCCCAACCCTATAGGAAGCCCAGCCCAAAATCCTTGATAGCTCCAGAAGTAAAAACAAGTCATACTTACTACCGCGTAAAATATAAAAAAGGCATCGTTACGTTCAAACCAATTCTTGTGGTCTTTGTGGTGATGGTCTTTATGTAGGCTCCATAGGAAGCCGTGCATAATGTATTTATGGGTAAACCATGCCATAAACTCCATGGCTGAAAAAGTCCCTAAAAACACGAGTATCCAAAAAAATATATTCATAGTAATAAGCGTTATAATAAATTGAGTTGGTATTTAACATAACTACGGGTAAGTAGTTCTATTTTTTTATAATTTGGCACTCTAATTCGGGTGCTTTTAATTTCTAAAGCTGGAGTTGTTTTTAGTTTTTTAAGTAACTGGTTGTAGTAGCGATACGCCATAAAAACGCCGAATTTCGCTTCTAAAGGGAGTTGCTTTATCCCGCTTAAGCCTTCATTGAAATCTTTTTCAATATCATCAATAATCGCTTTTTTTGAGTTTTCATCTAGGTTGTCTAAATCTGTATTTGGGAAATAAGTTCGGTTTAGTTCATCATGGTCTGCTTTTAAATCTCTTAAAAAATTTACTTTTTGAAAAGCTGACCCTAATGCCATAGCGGTTTGTTTTAAGGTTTCATATTTAGCAGTATCTCCTTTTACAAAAACCTTTAAACACATAAGTCCAACGACATCGGCTGAGCCATAGATATAATTTTTATATTCTTCTTCAGTTGCGTATACAGTTTTGTGTAAATCTTGACGCATTGAATTCATGAATGCATCTACCATTTCCTTGTCGATCCCATATGTATAATAAGTTTGCTGAAATGAGTTAAGAATCGGGTTTAAGCTTATCCTGTTAGTTAATGCTGATTCTAGATCAGCTTCAAACTGTGTAAATAGTGTTTCCTTATTATAGTCGTGAAAAGAGTCTACGATTTCATCTGCAAGACGTACAAATCCATAAATGTTATAAATGTCCTGTCTTATTTTATTAGACAACATCTTAGTTGCCATAGAAAAAGAGGTGCTATATGTTTTTGTAACAATTTTGCTACAATCTTGAGAAACAGAATCAAAAATTGATTTCATAATTTTAAAATTTAAATTTCAAATTCATAACTAAGTAGTTTGGCATTACTTGAGCACCTTCATTATAAGTTCAGAAGTCAATTTTCCTGAAATTAGAGAAGGTGGCACTCCTGGTCCAGGTACAGTTAGCTGTCCTGTAAAATATAAATTATCTACTTTGTAACTTTTTAATTTAGGTCTTAAAAATGCAGTTTGTAATAAAGTCATTGCCATTCCGTAGGCGTTACCTTTGTAAGAGTTGTATTCTGACTTGAAATCTTTAACACAAAATGATTCATTAAATATAATATTATTTTGAATTGATTGTTCTGTTTTTTCTTCAAATCTTTTAAGAATTTCTCCTAGATAATGAGTTCTTAGTTCAGGGGTGTCTTCAATATTAGGTGCAATTGGTATTAGAATAAATAATGCATCACATCCATCTGGCGCCATTGAAGGGTCAGTTTTTGATGGAACGTTCGCATAAAATAAGGGATTACTCGGCCATTTGGGGTCATCATAAATTTCTTCAGCATGTTTTTCAAAATCAGCATCAAAAAATAAGTTATGGTGTTCTGTGTTTTTAAGTTTTTTATTAATTCCTATATAAAATAATAAAGAGGAGGGAGCAAAAACTTTTTTATTCCAATACGCTTCAGAGTGTTGTCTGTATTTACTATCTAATAATGTTTCGGAATGGTGATAATCAGCTCCACTAAGCACAATGTCCGACTCTATAAAAACATTATTCGTTACCAATCCTTTTACACAATTATTTTCTACAACTATTTTTTCAATAGAATGATTCGTATGTATGGACACCCCTAACTCAATTGCTAAAGATTCCATGCCTTTTATGACTTCATACATTCCACCTCTTGGATGCCATGTTCCAAGTCCGAAATCAGCAAAATTCATAAAACTAAAAAAAGAAGGGGTTTTACTTGGTTTAGCTCCTAAAAAAAGTGATGGAAATTCGAGTGTTGATACTAGCTTGGGATTGCTAAATTTTTTCCTAACCTGTTGACTAATAGATTTAAAAAATTGATCTAAACGCACAACTGTGTCTTTTGAGACCAGCTCTAAGGGAGATACGCCTGGAGCGTTGTATAAAATTTTATTGACAGCAATACCATAATTATCTTGTGCTTTTTCAATAAACTTTTTAAGTTTAATCCCACTCCCTTTTTCAATTCGCTCAAATTCAGCACATATTTTATCCATAGTGTCTCCTATGGTGATTATATCATCGTCAAAAAATATTTTATATGCGGGGTCTAATTTGTCAATTTTGTAGTAATCTGATGTTTTTTTTCCAAAGTCTGAAAAAAATCGATCAAATACGTCTGGCATCCAATACCATGACGGGCCGATATCAAAAGTAAACCCTTCTTTAATTAATCGTCTTGCACGTCCGCCTACAGAGCTATTTTTCTCGTATATGGAAACCTGATGGCCTGCTTGTGCTAGATAACATGCAGCAGACAAGGAAGAAAATCCGGATCCAATTATTTGTATACTCTTTTTCATATAGTCTGTAAAAATAGGCAAAACACTATAGAGTTAGCTTTTGATGACCTTTTTTTGCAAATCTTTAACTAAATTGTTTTAGCAATTTTATAATATGATCTATTCTATTGCTCTAACTTATTCTCCATCAGGTTAGAATAAGCTTTAATTCCGAAAAAACTACACATAGCTTTATTTCAATAGAATTTTAGATTTTCTATCGACCCAATACTTACGTTAATAATAATATTTGAAAAAATATAAAGATGTGCGCACGAGAAGACTCGAACTTCCACGGGAATAATTCCCACTAGCCCCTCAAGCTAGCGCGTCTACCAATTCCGCCACGTGCGCATTATGAATGTTAAAGGTATAAAAAAAGTTAAGAATAAACTTAACTTTTTTTAGTGACCTGGCTGGGGCTCGAACCCAGGACCCTCTCCTTAAAAGGGAGATGCTCTACCAACTGAGCTACCAGGTCATTTATTTACCTCAATGCGGCTGCAAATATAAAGTGTTTAATTAATAATACAATGCTTTTTTAAATTATTTTTTGTTTTTTTGTTCTGGCATAATATAGGAGCCTTATAATCAAATTTTTATAGTTTTATGATTGTTGTTTTGTTAGGGTATATGGGTTCTGGAAAGTCTACTATAGGTCGTTTATTGTCATTTAAACTTGGCTCAAAATTTCAAGATTTAGACGATTATATAGAAGACGAACAAAAGTGTTCAGTCTCCGACTTATTTAAATCTAAAGGTGAGATATATTTTAGGAAGATCGAGGCAGTTGCTGTAAAAGAATTATGTTCTATTAATAGCGACTTAGTGTTAGCTTTGGGAGGAGGGACTCCATGCTATTCAAACACAATGTCTTACTTAATCAGTCATCCTGGAGTCGTCACAGTTATGCTAAAAACATCAATAGCTAATTTAACTGAGCGTTTGTTATTCGAAAAGTCTAAACGTCCATTGATTTCAGATTTAAAAAATGATGAAATTCCAGAATTTATAGCAAAACACCTATTTGAACGTTCAGCTTTTTATAACCAAGCTGAAATCAGTATTTGTACTGACACTATTAGTCAACAAGAAGTTGTCGAAAGTGTGATGGCAAAATTACTCTAAAACAATCTTTGAATTTCTCCCTTCAAATATCACAGAGACGTGTTCTTTAATTGAGGTCGATAAAGAAATCCCTTTAAAATCTGCTTTAACAGGGTACTTCTTATGATTACGATTTACGAGAACTGCCGTTTTAAATTGTTTTAATGGGACGTCTAGAAAATGTTTAACGCCATAAATTAAGGTAGTTCCAGAATTTAATACATCGTCAACTAGCACTAGGGATTTACCACGGTATTCGTCTGGGGGAAGAGAGGTGGTTATTGGGTTTTCAGGGTTTTTCTTATCTATCTTAACCTTACACATTATAGGCACTATATCGCAAATGTCAATTAATGCTGTTTTTATTTTTTCAGCAAATAGATAACCATTTGAGTCAATACCAGCTATTACAACCTCTCTCTCTTCAACATTAGATTCATAAATTTGGTAAGCAATTCTTTTTGCTTTATGATTGATTTCTTCAAGATTTAAAATACAATTTTCTGTTAGAGCCATGCTATTGTTTTTTTCAAAGATAAAAAACGGTAATCAAATTATATGTTTAATTTAAGTTTTCGTCACTTTCTAAATAATCATCAATTTCTCTACGATCTTTTTTTGTAGGCCTTCCTTCTCCTTTTTCGCGATAATAGTCCTTGGAATATTTTAATAATTCCTGAGATTCAAATTCTGATTTTGGAGTAGTGTCTGTTCGGTAAATATCAACAAGCTTAGCTCCAACTCTACTTTTTGGTATGTCTTGGACGACTAATTGATAATTAATTTGATTGATACGAACTCCAATTTTGTCCATAGGATATATGTTTCTACCGGGTTTTACCACATCATTATTAACTCTTACATGTCCTTTTTTACAAGCAGTTGTAGCCATATTCCTAGTCTTGTAATATCGGACACACCATAAATATTTATCGATTCGCATAAAATGTTTAAAACAACGTTAATCTTCTTTACAAAAATAGTATAATATTGTATCTTGCATCATTAAATAGATAATTATGAGTCATAAATACAGTATACTTTTTATTTTCTTACTAATTCTTTCAGTCTTCTCTTGCGAAGAGGATCCGGAGACAATAATATCTGTACCAGAAAATGACCGTACTGAACAACAATTGACTGACAAAGATTCTCTCATTGGATACTTAAGTTCACACTATTATAATTCATCAGAGGTTAATTCTTTGGCCAATCCTACTATGCAAGATTTAGTGATAATTGAGTTGTTAGACGGAGAAGAATTGCCTTCAGATTATTCGTTTTTGATAGATGACGTAGAGACTAAAATGACTACTCATATGGATATTGAGTATGAGTATTATATTTTAAGAATTAAACAAGGTGAAGGAGAATTATCTCCAGAATTCTCAGATGATATCAAGATTAACTATTGGGGTTCACTTACTGACGGTTCTGTTTTTGATCAAACAACAACTCCAGTAGTTTTTGATTTATCTACTTTATTACCAGGATGGCATCGCGTTATACCTGAATTTAATGCCTCTAGTTCCTTTGTTTCCAATTCCGACGGAAGCGTATCGTATAATGGTTTTGGCATGGGTGCTATGTTTATCCCTTCAGGATTAGCATATTATGCAGTTTATCAAACAGGTATTCCTTCATATTCTAACTTAGTTTTCAAGTTTGAACTTATGCAAACAGAGTCTAATGACCACGACTCCGACAACATACCATCCTACATGGAGGTTTCTGATTCAAATGAATATGATTTATATGGTTTTGATACTGATGATGATATTGCACCTAATTTTTTAGATATTGATGATGATGCTGATGGCACTATTACTTCTGAAGAAATTCAGATTGAAGCTTATTCAGATACTACATTAAGTGGGCTTCAGACTACGCTAAATACTATTGATTTGTTGTCAAACCAGTTTCTGTCTTCCATTTCCTCAGCAAATGGAACTTTTAACGCGAATTTAATTACATTAGTTGACTCTAATCAAAACGGAATTCCTAATTACTTGGATGCTACGGAATCAGATATTATTGATTAAATAAATATTAATATAATAACACAAAAAAGAGTCTCATTCGAGACTCTTTTTTGTGTTATTATGGACTAGTTTATTTTTACTTTCTACCAATTACCTTCAGAGCTTTGTCAATAATAGCAGTGCTATTTAAGCCATACTTATCCATTAATTGAGCTGGAGTTCCAGATTCTCCAAAAGTGTCGTCTGTGGCAACAAATTCTTGGGGTGTTGGGTCGTTAAGCGCTAACACTCTTGCAACACTCTCACCTAAACCTCCCAAGAAATTATGTTCTTCAGCTGTCACAATACAGCCTGTTTTTGCAACAGATTCTAAAATAGCTTTATCGTCTAACGGTTTAATTGTGTGAATATTTATCACTTCTGCAGATATACCTTTTTCATTCAATCCTTTTGCGGCTTCAAGTGCCTCCCAAACAAGATGACCTGTTGCAACAATAGTAACATCTGAACCTTCCTGAAGTTGAATTGCTTTTCCTATTTCAAAAACTTGGTCTTCAGGCATGAAAACAGGCACAGCTGGCCTTCCAAATCTTAAGTAAACAGGCCCTTCATAGTCAGCAATTGCTATGGTAGCAGCTTTAGTTTGATTGTAGTCACATGTATTGATTACGACCATTCCTGGTAACATTTTCATTAGACCAATATCCTCTAATATTTGATGTGTTGCACCATCTTCTCCTAATGTTAAACCGGCATGAGATGCACATATTTTTACATTCTTATTTGAATAGGCAATGGATTGTCTGATCTGATCATAAACACGTCCTGTCGAAAAATTTGCAAAAGTTCCTGTAAAAGGAATTTTGCCACCAATAGTTAATCCAGCTGCAATTCCCATCATATTTGCTTCCGCTATTCCAATTTGAAAGAAACGTTCAGGGTTTTCATCAATAAACTGATTCATTTTTAAAGACCCAATAAGATCGGCACATAGTGCTACAACATTAGGATTGGTTCTTCCAAGTTCTGCAAGTCCTGCTCCAAAACCACTTCTTGTATCTTTTTTTTCTGTATATCTGTAAGTTTTCATTTTTTGTTGGTTTTGAATTTAATAATCTCCTAAAGTTTCTGGATTTTGATTTAAGGCAATCTCTAGCTGATCATCGTTAGGTGCTTTTCCGTGCCATGCATGTGTGTGCATCATGAAATCAACTCCATTGCCCATCATTGTTTTTAGCAAAACACAAACAGGTTTGCCTTTGCCTGTAGCTGTTTTAGCAATTTCCATACCTTCAATAATAGAATCAATATCGTTTCCATTTTCAACTTCAATCACTATCCAGTCAAAAGCTTCAAATTTACCTTTTATACTTCCCATTGGAAGTACATCGTCTGTTGCACCGTCAATTTGTTTTCCATTTAAATCAATAGTAGCAATTAAATTATCTATATTTTTTGCTGAAGCATACATGATTGCTTCCCAATTTTGCCCTTCTTGTAATTCTCCATCTCCATGAAGCGTGTAGATTAGGTTGTTGTCATTATTTAATTTTTTTGATTCTGCTGCGCCCAATGCTACGGATAATCCTTGACCTAACGATCCTGAGGCAATTCGAACTCCAGGAAGACCTTCATGTGTAGTCGGGTGTCCTTGTAAACGAGAATCTAAAAGCCTGAAAGTGTTTAGTTCTTCAACAGGAAAGTATCCAGAATGCGCTAATACACTGTAGAATACAGGCGAGATATGGCCGTTGGATAGGAAGAATAAATCCTCATCAATTCCATTCATGTCAAATCCTTCTTTGCGATTCATGATATTTGTATAAAGCACTACTAAGAACTCAGCACATCCCAAAGATCCACCTGGATGTCCTGAGTTTACCTTGTGAACCATCCGTAAAATATCTCTACGAACTTGGGTAGTTAAATCATGTAATTTTTTGTTTGACATTGACTAAGTATTAAAAGTTAAAAAAACGATTCTCAAAGTTAATTTTAATTTTAGATAGACAAAACTATTAAACCTGAAAATTTTACAATTTAACTAACAATTTATAAAAAGACTCTAAGGGCGTTAAAATGTGCAATTTCTTTTCTATTTTTACACCTAATTTCGAACTATTTTTATGTTAAGATTTATTAGGCTAAATGAGTATAAGGCAATGGTATACAGGGTTTTACTGGTGTACTTGATGTACGCCTTCTCCCGTTTTTTGTTCTTTGTATATAATTTTTCATTGTTAGAAATTAATTCTCTTTCTGAGTACCTCAGATTGAGTTATCATGGACTTGCATTTGATACGACTTCCATTTTTTATTTGAACAGTTTATTTGTATTGCTTTCAATGCTTCCCCTTTGGATAAATACCCATAAAATATATCAGAACATCCTTTTTGTCATCTATTTTCTAACCAATTTAGTTGGAGTAGCTTTTAATTTTGTTGACCTTATTTATTATAAATTTAATTATAACAGAACCTCGGTCTCTGAATGGGCTGTCATTGAAAATGAGAGTAACCTACTTCATATGTTTTTTCGATTTTCTGTGAGTTATTGGCATGTTTTCCTACTGTTTTTTACGATGTCTTCCTTATGGATTTTATTATATAAAAAAGTTAAAATCAGCACAGAGCCATATTCAAAAGGAGTGACTTCGTACGTAATTACATCGATTGTTGTATTTTTTTTAACAGCGACTTTGATGGTTGGAGGTATCAGAGGAGATTTTAAAAAGAGTACCCGCCCCATTAATTTGGTAGATGCAAACAGATATGTTTCTAAAATTCAACATGCAGATTTTGTATTAAACACTCCTTTTTCAATTTTAAGAACCTTCAATAAGACGACCTTTATAAAAGTGCCATATGCTGTTTCAGCAACAATTATTGATAGTTTAGTTCAACCCATCAAACGCTATAGTAATAAGCAGGAAGTTAAGCCCAATATTATAGTTTTTATAACCGAAAGTTATGGTAGAGAATATATGGGTGCTTTTAACCAAAACTCTAATATTCCGAATTATGTAAGCTATACCCCATTTTTAGATTCGTTAGCTTCTAAAAGTTTAGTATTTGATAACGCTTTTGCCAATGGAAGAAAGTCAATTCATGGAATGTCATCTGTATTGGCAGGAATTCCTTCATTTAAAGATGCGTTTACATCGTCGGCGTATGCTAAACAAAAAATTGAGTCTGTTGTTTCTGTATTAAATTCGGAAGGTTACGATACTTCTTTTTTTCATGGTGCTCCCAATGGGTCTATGGGTTTTTTAGGGTTTTCAAATATTCTTGGTTTTGATCATTATTATGGGAAAACAGAATTTAGAAATGATGAACTATTTGATGGGTATTGGGGAATTTGGGATCTACCCTTTTTTCAGTTTATGAAAGAGACGATAGACACTAAAAAAACACCATTTTTCTCCACTATTTTTACTGTGACATCACATGAGCCCTATATTATCCCAGATGAGTTTGAGGGCCAATTCCCTAAAGGTAATCTACCAATGCATCAATGTGTTGGGTACACGGATTTTGCTTTTAAGCAATTTTTTGAATCTGCAAAAAACGAACCATGGTTTGATAACACAATTTTTATTATTACTGCAGATCACACCAATCAAGTAGATTATGAAGAGTATTATAAGCCGATTAATAGATACGCTATCCCCATTATGATTTATAGTTCTGATGAAAAATATAAAGGACTAAACAGTGAGTTGTCTCAGCAAATTGATATTTATCCAACTATTTTAAACATGGTAGGGTATGATAGGCCCTTTAGAAGTTGGGGTAGAAGTTTGATAGATAATAGTTTAACTTCAACAACTCCTTACGTAATGAATTATAATGGACAAAACTATCAATTCAGTAAGGGGAATATAATTTGTATATTTGATGGGATAAAAGCCATCGGCTTTTATGATATTAAAGATCTAGGTTTACAAATTAATTTAATTTCAGAACGTACTAAAGATATGGATGATGTTGAACTGTCTTGTAAAGCATTTTTAAAAGATTATTTTGACAGAATAATTGATAAAAATCTATAAATTAAATTTATAACCAATGATAAAAAAAATAACAATATTACTTTTTGTTATCGTGCTTTTAGGAGCTTCCAAATATGTTTATGATATACATTTCAATTATAATTTTAAGGAAATATCCAAAAATAAAGTTTACAAATCGGGTGTTATTCCCCCAGAAAAAATCGCAGGTTATATAAAAGATAATCAATTAAAAAGCGTTATTGATTTACGTTTCCCACATACTAAAGACAAGATTAATAACCCCGAGATTCCGGAGGAATTAACTGCTGAGAAACTAGCTGTTGAGCAGTTGGTAGGGGTTAATTATTTTAATTTAGGAACCGATCAAGTTCCTACTCAAGACACAGTCGATGAGTTTTTAGAAATCATGGACGACCCCTCTAACTATCCTGTATTAATCCATTGTTACCATGGAGTTGGACGTGCACAAATGTTTTCTGCACTTTACAGAATTGAATACGAAGGTTGGACAAATCAAGAGGCTAGAGAAAAAACTAGGTTGTTATTAAAAGGCAGTTCATTTGATGATGGAGCTTCTAAAGGCGATTATTTAATCAACTATAAGCCGCGTGCACGAAAATAACAGCTTTCATAAGTATTATTCTTGGTAGATTAAAGTTACATTTACCTACTAAAATATTTTCATTAACCTTGTAATTTAAGAGTTTGAAATTTGATTTACTAAAAAAAGACAGCACTACTAGAGCAAGAGCTGCTTCCTTAACTACAGATCATGGAGTGATTGAGACCCCTATTTTTATGCCAGTAGGTACAGTAGGCACAGTAAAAGGAGTCCACCAACGAGAGCTAAAAAATGATATTAATCCAGATGTTATTTTGGCCAACACATATCATTTATTTCTTCGTCCCCAAATTGATACACTAGAAAAAGCAGGAGGACTACATAAATTCATGAATTGGGATCGAAACATCTTAACAGACTCTGGAGGGTATCAAGTATATTCTTTGTCAGCTAATCGTAAAATTAAAGAAGAAGGGGTTAAGTTTAAAAGTCATATTGACGGAAGTATGCACACCTTTACTCCTGAGAATGTTATGGAAATCCAACGTAGTATTGGAGCCGATATTATCATGGCTTTTGACGAATGCACTCCTTACCCTTGTGATTATAATTATGCTAAAAGATCAATGCACATGACTCATCGCTGGTTAGATCGCTGTATAAATCATCTCGAAAAAACCCCCCTCAAATATAATCATAATCAAGCGTTTTTTCCTATAGTTCAGGGAAGTACATATAAAGATTTACGTCGTCAATCTGCTGAATATATTGCTAATGCTGGTGCCGTTGGAAATGCCATTGGTGGGCTATCAGTAGGGGAGCCTGCAGAAGAGATGTATGCAATGACCGATGTTGTTTGCGAAATACTTCCAGAGGATAAACCAAGGTACTTAATGGGTGTTGGAACTCCAATCAATATTTTAGAAAACATAGCTCTTGGTATAGATATGTTTGATTGCGTGATGCCTACTCGTAATGCTAGGAACGGAATGCTATTCACAGCATATGGTTCTATAAATATTAAAAATCAGAAGTGGAAAAATGACTTCTCTCCAATTGATGAAATGGGTATAACTTTTGTAGATACAGAGTATTCAAAAGCATATTTAAAACATTTATTTAGCGTTAACGAGTTATTAGGTAAACAAATAGCTACAATTCATAATTTGGGTTTTTATTTATGGTTAACACGTCAAGCAAGAAAACATATACTAGCTGGAGATTTTGGAATTTGGAAAGCTATGATGGTTAAACAAATGGATAATCGTTTATAAACAATGAAAATATTAGATTGGTACATATTAAAACGTTATTTGTTTACATTTTTCTTGATGTTACTTTTGTTTATCCCTATAGGAATAACGGTTAATCTTGCTGAGAAAATCGATCGAATATTAGAAAATGAAGTTCCGTTTAATGAAGTAGCTTCTTTTTATTTTGACTTCACTATTTATTTTGCAAATCTATTATTCCCACTTTTTCTGTTTCTTTCTGTAATTTGGTTTACTTCCAAGTTAGCTAATAATACTGAAGTAGTTGCTTTCTTAAGCTCAGGTGTTTCTTTTTCACGCTTTTTAAGACCCTATTTTATTGGAGCCTCATTTGTTGCATTTTTAGCATTAATGCTAGGGATGTATTGGGCACCTATTGCAAGTAAAGGGTTTAACGAGTTCAATTATAAGTATCTAAATAGTTCCAAGATTTCTGAAACTCAGCACATTTATAGGCAAATTAACGACAGCGAATATATTTATGTTAGTAATTTTGATCCCAAAACAAAGCGAGGAAATAATTTTACACTTGAGCATTTTGAAGGAAATAAGTTGGCTTATAAAATTTCTGCATCTGCTATTAGATATATTGAAAAAGACAGTTCTTACAGCTTAACTAATTATAATTTAAGAATTATTGGCGATGACAACGATAAGTTAGAGTATTTGCGTCGTAAAGACACCCTTTTTAGCTTTGATTTAGAAGATTTAACACCACCGAAATATGTAGCTGAAACACTAACATATGGTGAGTTAATGCGCTTTATTTCTAGAGAAGAAGTTAGAGGTTCTTCTAATATTAATCGTTACAAAGTGGTACAGTATAAAAAATGGAGCTTGCCTGTCTCAGTATTTATCCTAACTATTATTGCAGTGGCGGTTTCGTCCATTAAAAGACGTGGAGGAATGGGTGTTAATTTAGCTTTTGGAATAGTAATAGCCATGATTTATGTCTTCTTTGATAAGGTTTTTGGCGTCATGGCCGAACAATCTGATTTTTCCCCATTATTAGCTGTTTGGTTTCCAAATATTCTTTTTGGTGTACTAGCAATTTATCTACTGTATAATGCCAAGCGATAAAGTTAAAAACTATATCCACTTACATTTCCTTGTGGTTATAGCTGGTTTTACAGCGGTGTTAGGGGAGTTAATATCATTAGAAGCAGTTCCATTGGTATGGTATCGAATGTCTATTGGATCTCTACTAATGATTATCTATATCAAATACAAAAAAATTTCCTTAAGAGTTCCACTAAAGGTCCTTTTTAGGTTTTCCATAGCAGGGGTAATTATAGCGCTTCATTGGATTACTTTCTTTGCAGCGATTAAAGCCTCAAATATATCCATTACTCTAGCTATGTTCTCAACAGGTGCTTTTTTTGCATCTCTCATAGAGCCTTTTTTTTTTAAACGTAAAATTATTGGTTATGAAATATTATTTGGACTGATAGTTATTATTGGAGTTATATTAATTACTAAAACAGAATTTAGGTACATATTAGGAATTATTTTGGGTATATCATCTGCATTATTTTCAACTCTATTTGCAGTTCTCAATGGTAAATTTGTAGAAGAATACCCACCTTCAATAATTTCATTTTATGAGTTTATTTCTGGTGTTGTATTTATGTCAATATTTTTAGCACTTAATGGTGATGGTTTTAATACAGCATATTTTCAGCTTTCATCTTCTGACTGGATCAATCTATTTATTTTAGCCTCAATTTGTACTGCCTATGCTTTTATAGCATCTGTTCATGTTATGAAGTATATAACCCCCTATACAGTAGTTCTTACCTATAATTTGGAGCCTATATATGGAATAGTTTTAGCTTTGTTTTTGTTTCCAGAATCTGAGACCATGCGCCCCCTATTTTACATCGGAGCTTGCCTGATTATATTTACTGTTTTATTGAACGCCGTATTCAAGAACATCAAAAAGACTAAAATCTAAGCTCTGAAATCTATTTAAAGCGATTAAAGTTTTATATTTGTCAACTAACTAAAACTAATCTTGAACTTCTATGGAATATTTAGAATTTGAGTTACCTATTAAGGAACTAGAAGATCAATTACAAAAATGTCAAATTATTGGAGAAGAAAGTGATGTCGATGTTTCTGAGACATCCTTGCAAATCCTTCAAAAATTAGATGTAGCCAAAAAAGAGATTTATAAAAACTTAACCCCTTGGCAGCGTGTTCAATTATCGAGACACCCTAATCGTCCTTACACGTTAGATTATATTAATTCAATTTGCGGTGATTCATTTTTGGAACTTCACGGAGATCGTAATTTCAAAGACGATAAAGCCATGATTGGTGGTCTTGGTAAGATTGGCGATCAAAGCTTTATGTTTATTGGCCAACAAAAAGGATATAATACCAAAACACGTCAGTATAGAAACTTTGGAATGGCGAATCCAGAAGGGTATAGAAAGGCTCTCCGTTTAATGAAATCGGCTGAGAAATTTGGAATTCCTGTAGTCTCGCTAATAGATACTCCTGGTGCTTACCCTGGCTTAGAAGCAGAAGAACGCGGACAAGGTGAAGCAATTGCAAGGAATATCTTAGAAATGACCCGTTTAAAAGTACCAATTATTACCATAATTATTGGAGAAGGTGCATCTGGTGGTGCCTTAGGAATTGGAGTAGGTGATAAAGTCTTGATGCTGGAAAACACTTGGTATTCTGTAATTTCTCCAGAATCTTGTTCCTCAATTCTATGGAGAAGTTGGGAGTATAAAGAACAAGCTGCTGATGCTCTAAAACTAACGGCCAAAGATATGAAACGAATGAAGTTAGTTGATGAGATTATTAAGGAACCTTTAGGAGGAGCTCACAATGATCGTAACAAAACATTCTTCACTGTTTCAAATGCAATTGTCAAATCGTATAACGAATTCAAAAACTTATCACCAAAAGAATTGGTTTCGCAACGCATGGATAAGTACTCACAAATGGGAGTCTATAATGATTAACATATAGTTTTCTTCTTATAAAAAATTAAGTCAAGTGTTTTACTTGACTTTTTTAATGCTTATTAACAATATTTTCAACTTATAAACAGTTTAATTGTTGAGTATACGTCACCAGGTATTCTCTCTATTATTCATATTTTAAGTACTTTCGCAATATGAAACAGCCAGACCCAGTAAAAGCATACAAAACCGATACAAGTACATTAATCAGCTTGGAAAAAGGGAAAATTCCTCCACAAGCAATCGATTTAGAGGAAGTGGTTCTTGGAGCTATGATGATTGATAAAAAAGGGGTCGATGAGGTCATTGATATTCTTAGTGTGGATGCTTTTTATAAGGATTCCCATCAATACATATTTGAAGCAATATTACAATTATTTGAAAATAGTGAACCGGTAGATTTATTAACAGTGTCAACCCAATTACGAAAAAACTCTAAACTTGATTTAGTAGGAGGTGATTTTTATTTAATTTCACTAACACAAAAAGTATCTTCATCTGCGCACATCGAGTTTCACGCACGTATTATTTTACAGAAGTTCATCCAGCGAAGCTTAATTAAAATTTCAAACGAAATTATTGAAGATTCTTTTGATGAAACAAAGGATGTTTTTGATTTGTTAGACAAAGCTGAAACACGCTTATATGAAGTTACTCAGGGAAATATAAAAAAATCGACTGAAACAGCTCAGGATTTAGTGTTTCAAGCAAAGAAAAAAATTGAAGAAATTTCCAATAAAGAGGGGCTTAGTGGAGTGCCTTCTGGCTTTGATAAGTTAGACAAGCTTACTTCTGGATGGCAAGAAAGTGATTTAATTATTATAGCTGCTCGTCCTGGAATGGGTAAAACTGCTTTAACGCTTTCAATGGCGCGTAACATAGCGGTTACTCAAAATATTCCTGTTGCTTTCTTTTCATTAGAGATGTCTTCCGTTCAGTTAATTACACGATTAATTTCTTCTGAAACTGGCTTAAGTTCTGATAAACTTAGAACAGGGCGTCTTGAAAAGCATGAATGGGAGCAGTTAAATGTTAAGGTCAAGTCACTTGAAAAAGCACCTCTATATATTGATGATACCCCTTCATTATCCATTTTTGACTTAAGAGCTAAAGCACGTCGATTAGCATCTCAGAATGGGATAAAACTAATTATCGTAGATTATCTTCAGCTTATGACCGGGGGTGGTAGTCAGAAAAACGGGAACCGTGAACAAGAAATTTCTATGATTTCACGTAACCTTAAAGCTTTAGCCAAAGAGCTAAGTATCCCAGTAATTGCGTTATCTCAGTTGTCAAGGGCCGTTGAAACACGTGGAGGTAGTAAGCGTCCACTCCTTTCTGATTTGAGAGAATCTGGAGCGATTGAACAAGATGCAGATATCGTTTCCTTTATTTACCGACCAGAATATTATAAGATTGATGAATGGGATGACGAACAACATACTCCTTCTGAAGGTCAAGCAGAATTTATAATTGCGAAGCACCGTAATGGTGGACTGGAGAATATCAGATTAAAGTTTATCGGACATTTAGGTAAGTTTGATAATTTGGATGATTTTGATTCTCCGTTTGATACCGAGTTTCATTCAAAAATGAATGCAGCGGCCAATGACGATACCTTTAAGCAGGAAGATTTCCGAGTAGATCCAAGTCAGGCTTTTGGAGACACTGACGACGATACGCCTTACTAGCCCCTTTTTTTAATTATCTTTAGAAAATGAAAAAGCGATTACTGATACTTTGCTTATTTTTTTACTTGAACTCTTTCGCGTCCTATATTCTAATCCCTATGGATTCTGAAGGTCAGAAAAACCATTTAAAAGCTTACGGAATTACCTATTGGGTTCTTAATAAGCAACAAAATGTAAAATGGCTTCTTAATTATAGGGGAGGTTCTTTTTTAATACCATTCATAGATTCTGTAGAGAAGGAGTGTCTGATTAGAGGAGTTTCTTATGAAGTTCTAAGTTCCGAAAAAGCCGAATCTATCTTAAAGGAAATTCAGAGCCCTAGTAAAAATATGGATGCTGTGACCCTTGAAAAAGCTCCAAAAATTGCAGTATATTCTCCAAATGGTAACCAACCATGGGATGATGCTGTTACAATGGTTTTGACCTATGCGGAAATCCCTTATGAAACCATTTATGATACAGAAGTTTTAAATGATGCCCTATTACTTTATGATTGGTTACACCTTCATCATGAAGATTTTACAGGTCAGTATGGAAAGTTTTATAGAGCTTATAGAAATGCAGCTTGGTATATAGAACAACAACAAGCGGCAGAGGTCCTTGCTTCTTCTTTGGGCTACATTAAAGTCTCAGACCAAAAACTAGCCGTTGCCGAAAAAATAAGAGAATACGTATTGGGAGGCGGATTTATGTTTGCCATGTGTAGCGCAACCGATAGTTTTGATATCGCTTTAGCGGCTCAAGAACTTGATATTTGTGAACCGATGTTTGACGGGGACGGGACTTCTCCAAATTATCAAAGTCAACTTGACTATTCAAAAACGTTTGCTTTTAGAGATTTCATTATTGAACGTGACCCAAAGGTATATGAGTTTTCAAGTATAGATATGACCCAGAAGCGTCAAATTTCTAAAGAGCTAGACTATTTTACTTTAATGGAGTATTCAGCCAAATGGGATCCTATCCCTTCTATGCTTAATCAAAACCATACAGTACTTGTTAAAGGGTTTATGGGTCAAACAACTTCTTACTCCAGAGATCTTGTTAAATCAAATGTATTAGTCATGGGAGAAAATAAGTCAAACGGCGAAGCTAGATACATACACGGAATTAAAGGACAAGGTTTCTTCACCTTTTATGGTGGACACGACCCTGAGGACTATACACATAGAGTAGGGGACCCAAAAACAGAATTAGACTTACATCCAACTTCTCCTGGTTACCGTCTTATTCTAAACAATGTCTTATTTCCTGCTGCTCGTAAGAAAAAACAAAAAACGTAATCCTAAGTAGCGTCTTTATTGAATAAAAAAAGCCCACTCAATTGAGTGGGCTTTTTTTTATAAGCGAATATTATACAATAGGCAGATGCCTTAGTTTAGTTTGTCAACTATAGCTTTAAAAGCTGCAGGGTCGTTCATTGCTAAATCAGCCAATACCTTACGGTTTAAGTCGATGTTATGCGTTTTAAGTTTTCCCATAAATTGTGAATAGGATAAGCCATGCGCTCTTGATCCAGCGTTGATACGCATAATCCATAAGGCACGGAATGTTCTTTTCTTGTTTCTACGGTCTCTGTAAGCGTAAAGCATGGCTTTATCTACTGCATTTTTTGCAACAGTCCATACGTTTTTACGACGTCCAAAGTAGCCTTTGGCTTGTTTTAATACTTTTTTTCTACGGGCTCTTTTGGCCACTGAGTTTACTGATCTTGGCATTTCTTAAAGTTTTTTGTAGTAGGCGACTCAATGTTGTTGAATACTTTTATTGGCCTAACTCCATGGTTTATAAAAATTTGTTTAACCTAAGCACTTAATTATTTTAAACGTAATTGTTGCTTAATGTTGGCTTCGTCACTCTTGTGTACTAATGTACTGTGAGTAAGAGCAAGCTTACGTTTTTTAGACT
>JABAZC010000071.1 GCA_018608625.1 Flavobacteriaceae bacterium
CAATATTAGCAATTTTCAATTCTAAAATCCCACTTTGTTGAGTCCCCATCATATCTCCTGGGCCGCGTAGTCTAAGATCTACTTCCGCAATTTCAAACCCATCGCTAGAGTGAACCATCGTTTGCATGCGTGTTTTACTATTTTCCCCTAATTTATGACTGGTCATTAAAATACAGTAACTCTGTTCACTTCCACGTCCCACGCGTCCTCTTAACTGATGGAGTTGCGATAATCCAAAACGTTCGGCACTTTCAATAATCATGACCGATGCATTGGGTACATTCACTCCTACCTCAATTACTGTTGTGGCCACCATAATATGAGTTTCCCCTTTTACAAATCGTTGCATTTCAAATTCTTTATCTGCAGGTTTCATTTGACCGTGCACCATAGATACTTGATACTTTGGCATTGGGAAATCACGAACTATGCCTTCATAGCCATCCATTAAGTCCTTAAAATCTAAGGATTCACTTTCGTTTATTAATGGATATACAATATAAATTTGTCGTCCTTTTGCAATTTCTTCCCTAATAAAACCAATAACTTTTAGTCGATTGGTATCATAGCGATGAACAGTTTTAATTGGCTTTCTTCCTGCCGGTAGCTCATCGATTACGGAAATATCTAAATCGCCATAAACAGACATTGCCAAAGTACGTGGAATCGGAGTTGCTGTCATGACTAAAATATGAGGTGGAGAATCATTCTTTTTCCATAGCTTACTGCGTTGTGCGACTCCAAATCGGTGTTGTTCGTCAATAATTGCCAGGCCAAGGTTTTTAAATTTCACCTTATCCTCTAGAAGTGCGTGAGTTCCCACAATAATTTGTAATTCACCAGATTCTAATTGTTCGTGAATGACGCGACGAGCAGCGATTTTACTTGATCCAGTTAATAATGCAATTTTAACTCCAATTAAATCACAAAAAGGTTTCAGTCCGTTGTAATGTTGAAATGCTAAAATTTCTGTGGGTGCCATTAAAGTCGATTGAAAATCATTATCGATAGCAATAAACATAGACATCAAAGCTACAATCGTTTTTCCAGAACCAACATCTCCTTGTAAAAGACGATTCATTTGAGCATTACTCCCCATATCAATTCGAATCTCTCTCAAGACTCTTTTTTGAGCATTGGTCAATTCAAAAGGAAGATGTTTATTATAAAACGTATTAAAGTAATCTCCTACGGTTTCAAAACGATAGCCTTTAATTTTAGACTTGTGAATAATATTTTTTAGAATAAGTTGAAGTTGTATGTAAAAAAGTTCTTCGAACTTTAATCGAAACTGAGACCGGCTTAATAAGTTTTTATTTTTTGGAAAATGAATATTTAAAAGCGCTTCACTTTTAGAAATTAATTTTTGATGCTCAAGAATCTCTAAAGAAAGTGATTCTTCAAAACGGCCATTTAATTGTAGAAAAAGCTGTTCCATTACTTTACAAATAACGCGGTTTGAAATCCCTCGATTAGATAACTTTTCGGTTGAAGGATATATTGGCTGTATCGCCTTAGAGAGGCTTTTATCATAGTCCGTCTTTAGTTCTATGTCTGGATGCGGCATGCTAAACACACTATTGAACAGGTTGACTTTTCCGAAAATAACATAATCAGTATGTGTTTTTAAATGCTCCCGAATCCATTTATGCCCCTTAAACCAAACCAGTTCAATGAAGCCTGAATCATCTCTAAAAGTGGCAACCAGTCGTTTGCCTCGCTTTTGTGCAATTTCTTTAAATCCTGTAATTTGTCCAATGATTTGAACTTCCGAATTTGAAGGCTGAAGTTCTGTGGTTTTATAAAACCGAGTGCGGTCTATATATCTATTTGGAAATAAATTTATAAGATCTTGAAACGTACGAATCCCCAATTCTTTACGTAAGACTTCAGCGCGACTCGGCCCGACGCCTTTTAAATAATCAATAGGAGTTTGAAGAATGGTCGCTGTGTTGGATGAATTTTTAATAAATTACTTGTTTAATTTTTATAACTATAGTACACGCAACTAAGTTAATAGTTTTTATCACTGTTTATTTAAAAATGTTTAACTTGTTTCCTTAAAAAATTTATTTAAATAAATTATGAAACTATTAATTAAATCTACAAATTATTTTATAATTTTTACATTCTCAATATTAATTAATTGTAGTAGTGACAACCCCACCTCACCTCCAGTAGAAGTAACCACTCCTTTAGTTTCGGTTAGTGTTGAAGCGCTTAGTTTTAATGATACCGAAACTCTAATGTTTTCAGACTCCAAAACTCTTAATTTTAGCGGTGAATATTTATCAGAAAATTTATCAATAAACAGTGGAGTGAATTTTGAAATATCCTTAGATAATGAAAATTATGAAACTCAAATAATTATAGAACTAACAAATTCTGAAGTCAGTTCACAGACTTTATTCGTACGCTTTGCACCTGGAGAGGACGCTATTGGTCAGACTCAAGGAACCTTAACTTTATCAAGTACTGGGGCAACTTCTCGAACGGTAAATCTAATTGCAAACGCATTGGGAACTATTCCTTATTTGAGTATCAACTACGCTGAATTTTCGTTTACTGAAACCAGTATCGGGGCAACTACAGAATCAATCCCTCTTGAAGTAACTGCTAATAATTTATTAACATCTTTGACTATTTCTACTGAAGGTCCATTTATGATATCTCTAAACAATTCAGAATTTAGTTCTACCATTCAGGTGGATGAACAAACTGCAAATGAGGATTTCACGTTGTATGCCCGTTTTGAACCAACTGAAATTGGTGAATCAGTAAGTAGTGTAGAATTTAATAGTGATGGCTTAGGTACTGTTTCCTTGTCCTTGAGTGGAGTTGGCATTGCGATGGTATATAATTATCAAACTTTTAACCAAACCCGTTTGGCTTATGGGGGTGGTTTTAGCCAATCTTCTATACAAACATTCTCTCTTCACGAAGACATGACAACTATTGAAACCATAAATATGTATCTACAATTAAACTGTCCTTTAGGAGGGTGTAATGCATGGGATGTTTATTCAAATATTTTAGTGAAAGACCCCTCTACAAACGAATGGTATGAAATAGGTCGTTACATCACTCCATACGGAGTTGGCACAGGACAACTAGAAAGAGGATTAGAAATTGATGTTACTGATTTCAAGTCTTTGTTAAACGGGACTGTTGAATTAAAAGCCTTTATTGAAGTATGGGGTAGCGATGGTTGGGAGTTGAGTGTAGATTTTGACTATGTTCAAGGGACACCTGATTATCAATATTATGAAATTGCTCCGATTATACAATACAACAACAACTCTTTAGGAGGTGTGATTTATGGAGAAGATGATTCTGCGTTTGATTTAACCAAAACTATTTCTCTTCCTTCTAATTCTGAAAGCTCGCATTTACGCACAATTATTACAGGTTGGGGACATGCAACTCCAAATGATTCTGATGGTAGGCCATGTGCTGAATGGTGCCACAGAACACACCATGTTAGTATTAATAACAATCAAACATATCAGCATTACTTAGGCCCTATCGGATGTGTCTCTAACCCTATAAACCCACAAGGGGGTAATTGGGTTCCAGACAGAGCAGGTTGGTGTCCAGGAATGGCTGTTCCAAATCGAATTGACTTACTAGACCAAAGTTTATCGGGAAGTACATTTAGCTTCGATTATGAATTTCAACCCTGGACAAACAATCTTTTGTCAACTTCATCAAATATCCACGCCTATTATGCATTGTCTAGCTTTATCATTGTAAAAAGCAATACCCCGGTTGAAAAACCAATTGTGATGGATTAATTGGATAAATGGCTATTTTTATAAAACTATCAGTTTGCTCACTTCATTTTTTAAATAAGCCAAAGCAACACTACTTGGTGGGGGTTTACCTATAGATTTAGTTAATACGAGTTCTCTGAACTTGTCAGCGGTTTTTGTAGTATTTAAAATATCATAATTTCTAATGGATTGTATCGTAGTATTTTTTGCAGTTAAAATCACATTCCAGCAATCATTCGAAATGTAAATTTGTTGTGATAGATTATGCTCAAATTCTTGTTCTATGGTTTTAATCAATAGCTGTTGATAATCTTCTTTTTTAGTTGAAATTGGCTGAACTCTGATAAGCAAGCTAGTTAGAGTCATCCGTTCTAAAAATAAGGTCAAACGCTCGTAGGCTTGTAATTTAATAGGAATAATATCACTTTTTATAGAGTTGTTTTGATAGAAGTAATGCTTTTTATTTTGATTAATCAAATAATCTTTAAAAAACTTATAGACAATAATCAAGGCTAAAAGGGCGAAAAACCATTTAAAATTAGTTTCTAAAAAATTCATTTCTAATAAAATTAGTTAATTATAAATTAATAAATACAAAGTTACTGATTTCAATTAATATAGAGGCTGAATCGACGAAAGACAAATTAAAAACCGACCTCATTTTAGAGATTCAAAAATTGTTTATAATTTATAAGCGTTCCTTTTAAAATTACGAATAACATTACTTAATTTCACATCTTATAAAAAATAGAATTTGAAACAGTATTTAAGTCAACTTAACGAAGCACAATTAGCGCCTACATTACAGAAAGAAGGACCAATGATTGTTATTGCGGGAGCTGGTTCTGGAAAAACAAGAGTTCTCACCTATCGCATCGCCTATTTAATGAGTGAGGGCGTTGATCCCTTCAATATTTTATCCCTGACCTTTACCAACAAGGCTGCACGTGAAATGAAAATAAGAATCGCTTCTATTGTAGGTGATAGTGAAACAAAAAACTTGTGGATGGGAACCTTTCACTCTGTCTTTGCCAAAATTTTGCGTTTTGAAGCCGACAAACTTGGGTATCCGTCTAACTTTACAATCTACGATACACAAGATTCTCAGCGTTTAATTTCATCGATTATCAAAGAGAAAAAGTTAGATAAAGACATCTATAAATACAAGCAAGTTCAATCCAGAATATCCTCCTATAAAAACAGTTTAATTACTGTTAAAGCTTACTTTCAGAACCCTGACCTTAAAGAAGCCGATGTCATGTCTAAGCGACCAGAAATGGGTGAGATTTATAAAGAATATGTCTCTAGATGTTTCAAGGCTGGCGCCATGGATTTTGATGATTTATTACTTAAAACCAATGAGCTACTGACCCGTTTCCCTGAAGTATTAGCCAAATATCAAGATCGGTTCCGTTACATCCTTGTCGATGAGTACCAAGATACAAACCACTCACAATACTTAATAGTCAGAGCCCTATCAGATCGTTTTCAAAATATCTGTGTTGTGGGAGATGATGCACAAAGTATTTACGCCTTCCGTGGCGCAAACATTAACAATATTCTAAACTTCCAAAAAGATTATGAAGATGTGAAAATGTTTAGACTGGAACAGAATTACCGTTCTACCAAAAACATTGTTAATGCCGCCAACTCTATCATTGAAAAAAATCAGACTAAATTAGATAAAGTCGTTTGGACTGCTAATGAGGTGGGAGAAAAAATTACTGTCAATCGTTCTTTAACAGATGGAGATGAAGGTCGTTATGTGGCGAGCTCTATCTTTGAAAATAAAATGCAAAACCAGGCTGAAAATGGCGACTTTGCTGTTTTATACCGAACCAATGCTCAGTCAAGGTCTATTGAAGATGCTTTACGTAAAAGAGGGCTTGATTACAGGATATATGGAGGGCTTTCTTTTTATCAACGAAAAGAAATAAAAGATGTCCTCTCCTACTTGCGAATCATCATTAACCCTGCGGATGAAGAAGCTTTGAAACGAATTATCAACTTCCCTGGAAGAGGTATTGGACAAACTACTATTGATCGTTTAATTGTCTCCGCAAACGAATACAACAAATCCATCTTTGAGGTCTTAAAAAACCTTCATAAACTCCCCATAAACATAAATGGGGGAACTAAAACAAAATTGCAAAACTTTGCCACCATGATTGAAAGTTTTCAAATCATGAGTAAAACTAATAATGCATTTGATTTAGCAGAACATGTTTGTAAAGCGAGTGGATTGATTCAGGAGTTTAAAAAAGATGGTACTCCAGAAGGGATGACTCGAATGGAAAACATTGAGGAACTTCTTAATGGAATAAAAGATTTTGTTGAAGGACAACAAGAAATAGTAGATTCAACAGGATCATTAGCGGAGTTTTTAGAGGATGTAGCCTTGGCAACAGACTTAGACAACGAGGAAGGTGAAGACAGTGACAAAGTTGCACTTATGACCATTCATTTAGCCAAAGGACTTGAATTTGAATATGTTTACATCGTTGGCTTGGAGGAAAACTTGTTTCCAAGTGCCATGAGTATGAATACAAGGAGCGAGCTTGAAGAAGAACGTCGACTGTTCTATGTAGCCTTAACACGAGCAGAAAAACAAGCCTATCTCACCTATGCCCTATCTAGATACCGTTGGGGTAAATTAGTGGATGCAGAACCTTCTAGATTTATTGAAGAAATTGATGAACAATATCTAGAAATTGTAACCCCAAAAGAAGAACGTCGATTTAACCCCATGTTAAGTGCTGACATTTTTGGAGATGTTGATCCTAGCACGGTAAGATACAAGAAACCAGCCTATTTAAAAGCAAAGCCAAAAGCTAAAGAACCTTTTAAAATTACGGCGCCAAAAAACTTGAAAAAAGTTAGTGAAACCACAACCAACACCAACTTATTTGACAATAAATTAATTATTGGAGATGTGGTTAATCACCTACGATTTGGAAAAGGTAACGTATTAAATATTGAAGGAAAAGGAGCAGATTTGAAAGCAGAAATTAAATTTGAAAATGGCGGTATCAAAAAGTTGTTACTTAGATTTGCAAAGCTTGAAATCATTTCATAATATAGAGATATAATAATGGCTGAACTCCTCAAAATATTTCCAGAAAACCCAAACCCTAAAGCACTAAAAAAAGTATTTGAAGTGCTTAAAAAGGGCGGATTAATCATTTACCCTACAGATACAGTTTATGGATTAGGTTGTGATATCACAAATATCAAGGCGCTCGAAAAGATTGCAAAATTAAAAGGCCTTAAACTTGAACGGTCAAATTTTTCTTTCATCTGTAATGACTTGAGTAATTTAAGTGATTATGTAACTCAGATAGACACACCGACATTCAAACTCCTTAAGCGTACGCTTCCTGGCCCCTATACTTTTATATTGCCCGGCGCTAGTACCCTTCCTCATCCCTTTAAAAAAAGAAAGACAGTTGGTATTCGAATTCCTGATAACAGTATTGTTTTAGAAATTGTTAAAATGCTAGGAAACCCTATTGTGTCCACTTCAATACGAGATGATGATGAATTATTGGAATACACAACAGACCCAGAACTCATTTATGAAAAATGGAATTCTAAAGTGGATTTAGTTATTGATGGTGGTTATGGGGATAACCAACCCTCTACTATTGTAGAAATTAAAGATTCTGAAGTCACTATTTTAAGAGAAGGAAAAGGGGATATTGATATATTTTAAAATTGACAAAAGAGATTATAGAATTGATTTATGAGCAAGTTTGATGAATTTATTGAAGTAAAAGGAGCACGCGTACACAATTTAAAAAACATTGATGTTAATATTCCTAGAGACCAATTGGTCGTCATCACTGGGATGTCAGGAAGTGGAAAATCTTCTTTGGCATTTGACACGATTTATGCCGAAGGACAACGTCGTTATATTGAAACGTTCTCTGCCTATGCACGTCAATTTTTGGGAAGTTTAGAACGTCCTGACGTTGATAAAATTGATGGACTTTCTCCAGTCATTGCTATTGAACAAAAAACAACCAGTAAATCTCCAAGGTCTACAGTAGGAACAATTACTGAAATATATGATTTCTTAAGACTTTTATTTGCACGTGCAGCAGATGCTTACAGCTTTAATACTCGTGAGAAGATGGTGAGTTATAACGACATTCAAATAAAAGATTTAATACTTGAATCATTTAACGGAAAACGTATTTCTATTTTATCTCCTGTAATCCGTTCTAGAAAGGGGCATTACAGAGAGTTATTTGAACAGATTGCTAAGCAGGGCTTTGTAAAGGTAAGAACAGATGGTGTCATTGTTGATCTTTCAAAAGGGATGAAGCTGGACCGTTATAAGATGCATGACATAGAGATAGTTATTGACAGACTTAAAATTGACACAACAAGCGCAGCTACAAGCCGTCTTAGCGAAAGTATCAATACAGCCATGTACCACGGCGAAAATGTACTGATAGTGATTGAAGAAGACAGTAAAGAAGTTCGTTATTTTAGTCGTAATTTAATGTGCCCTACTTCTGGTATCTCTTATCCTAATCCAGAACCAAATAATTTTTCATTCAACTCTCCAAAAGGGGCTTGCTCCGACTGTAGTGGTATTGGTACTTTATACAAAGTCAACGCCTCTAAAATAATTCCAGACCACTCAATCTCCATAAAAAATGGAGGGCTTGCACCACAAGGGGAACAAAAAGACTCTTGGATCTTTAAACAGTTAGAACTCATCGCGCAACGCTATAAGTTTAAACTAACAGACCCAATATCAAAAGTACCTAAAGAAGCATTAGACATTATACTGTATGGCGGAAAAGATAAGTTTTCTGTAGACAGTAAAACCTTAGGGGTCTCTCGAAATTATAATATTGACTTTGAAGGGATTGCAAATTTTATTGAAAACCAGTATAAACATTCAGACTCTACCTCTATTAAGCGTTGGGCTAAAAGATATATGGATAAGATTAAGTGCCCTAGCTGTGAAGGTTCACGACTAAAAAAAGAATCCTTATACTTCAAAATCAACGATAAAAACATCTCAGAGCTCTCTGAAATGGATATTATAGAACTTGTGGCGTGGTTCAAAAAACTACCCACCAAGTTATCTAAAAGCCAAACCATAATATCCAAGGAAATATTGAAAGAAATCTCTACACGTTTACAATTCCTTTTAGATGTTGGCTTGGATTATTTATCCATAAGTAGAAGTTCTAAATCTCTTTCTGGAGGCGAAGCACAGCGAATACGTTTGGCGACTCAAATTGGATCACAATTAGTAGGCGTTTTATACATTCTAGATGAGCCAAGTATTGGTTTGCACCAAAGAGATAATGAAAAACTAATCAAGTCTTTAATAGCCTTGCGAGATGTTGGAAACTCCGTCATTGTCGTTGAGCACGACAAAGATATGATTGAGCAAGCAGACCATGTGATTGACATTGGTCCGATGGCTGGAAAATATGGCGGTGAGATTATCAGTCAAGGGACGCCAAAAGATATTTTAAATAGTGGCACAATGACAGCGGACTATTTAAGTGGCATTAGAGAAATTGAGATCCCAAAACAACGTCGAACTGGAAACGGAAATTTCTTAGAATTAAAGGGATGTACTGGAAATAATTTGAAAAATGTTTCTATTAAACTTCCATTAGCGCAAATGATTGGAGTTACTGGGGTTTCAGGAAGTGGGAAATCTACATTGATAAATGAAACACTTTATCCAATTCTAAACAACTATTATTTCCATGGGGTCATGGAACCAAAGCCCTATAAAACAATTAAAGGATTAGATAATTTAGATAAGGTTATTGACATTAACCAATCTCCAATTGGACGTACCCCAAGAAGCAATCCAGCAACCTATACGGGGGTATTTGGAGAAATAAGAGCTTTATATGCCAAAATACCAGAGGCAATGATACGGGGCTATAAATTAGGGCGGTTTAGTTTTAATGTGGTTGGAGGGCGATGCGAAACCTGTAGAGGTGGTGGTATGAGAGTTATAGAAATGAATTTTTTACCAGATGTCTATGTAGAATGCGAAAACTGTCAGGGAAAACGCTTTAACAGAGAAACGCTAGAAATTAGATACAAAGGGAAATCAATTAGCGATGTGCTAAATATGACGATTGAAGAGTCCGTAGATTTCTTTGAACATATTCCTAAAATATACAGGAAATTAAAAACCATTAAAGAAGTTGGATTAGGATACATCACTTTAGGGCAGCAAAGCACTACATTATCTGGAGGTGAAGCACAACGAATCAAGTTAGCATCCGAATTAAGTAAGCGAGATACCGGAAATACTATTTATATTTTGGATGAACCAACTACGGGTTTGCATTTTGAAGACATTAGAGTGTTAATGAACGTTTTAAATAAATTAGTTGATAAAGGAAATACCGTTCTTATCATAGAACATAATTTAGATGTTATCAAAACAGTTGATTACATAATTGACATTGGACCTGAGGGGGGGCATGGAGGTGGAAAGATTATTGCAAAAGGAACTCCAGAAGAGGTTATAAAAAACAAGATCAGCCATACAGCTAGATTTTTAAAAAAAGAGCTAACTTAGTAAACACTAAAAATTAAACTATGGGACCAGAAAAGAAACACAAAGGATGGAATGAAATAAAAACAAATGACTCGTGGGCGATTTTTAAAATCATGGGAGAGTTCGTAAATGGATTTGAAAAAATGAGTAAAATTGGCCCATGTGTCTCTATTTTTGGATCTGCTAGGACCAAGTCAGAAGACAACTATTACAAACTATCTACAGAGGTAGCGACTGCAATTGTAAAAGCGGGATATGGCGTTATTACTGGTGGTGGACCTGGAATAATGGAAGCAGGAAATAAAGGAGCACATTTGGCGGGAGGCACATCTGTAGGATTAAATATTGAATTGCCTTTTGAACAACATAATAACCCTTACATTGATTCTGATAAAAGTATAGACTTCGACTATTTTTTTGTAAGAAAAGTAATGTTTGTCAAGTATTCTCAAGGGATTGTAGTAATGCCTGGGGGGTTTGGAACCTTAGACGAACTATTTGAAGCTATTACATTAATTCAAACTCACAAAATTGAAAAATTCCCTGTTATATTAGTTGGTAAAACATTTTGGAGTGGTTTATTAGAATGGATAAAAGAAACACTATTGGAGCAATTTGAAACAATTAGTCCAAAAGATCTTGACTTAATTCACCTGGTAGACACATCAGATGAAGTGATTGATATTCTTGATGCTTTTTATAAAGAATACCAATTAAGTCCAAATTTCTAATATTTATTAATTTTTTAAAATCAATTAAATACTCACTGAATAATCAAGCCCTTTAGCCTCAATTTTTTTGAAAAATTATATCTTATATTTTATATTTATGTTCTGTTTATTCACTGTTAGCAGTCAAAATATAATAGAAATTCATGGCGTATTAAATACCGAGACCAATACCCTCTTGGTAAAACAAAAAATTACATATTACAATAATTCTAATTCCTCATTGAGTGAATTATATTTTAATGATTGGAGTTCTAGTTTCAGCAGCCCAGACTCGCCTCTATCTCAAAGGTTTGTTGAAGAATATAATGGAAGTTTACTAAACCCCAAACAAAAACACAGAGGCTTTACTTCGATTCAATCTGTGAAAAACGAACAAAAAACAAACCTTTCCTATTCATACCTTGAAAACCAATCTGATTTATTTAAAATCCAGCTTGACACTACTTTATTACCCTATAAATCTACAAGCATATTTATTGAATATACAATTCAAATTCAAAGCGATCGATTTACCGGATACGGAGTAACTAATAAAAAAGACTATTTATTAAACTACTGGTATATTACTCCTGCCGTATATGAAAACTCGGATTGGAAACTATATAGCAATAAAAACCTAGACGATTATTACACCCCTAGATCAGAACTAAAACTCACTCTAGAAATCCCTAAAGACTACAATGCAACTACAGAACTAAATCTAAAAAATATAAGTAATAAGTTAAATTCACAAGAATTTTCCTTCGAAGGAAAAGGTCGAACAGATTCAAGACTTAATATTTCCAAAAAACCATTCTTTAAATTTAAGACAGGAAACTTAAACATTATAAGCAATAGCTTGAAGGCAGATGAATCTATGAGTCATCAAATCAATTCATTTGATAAAGTAGTGGCTTTTTTAAATGATAAGTTAGGAGAATATCCCCATGAAAATTTAATGGTTTCCAAATTAGATTTAAAGAAAAACCCAATTTATGGTTTAAATATACTCCCTGGTATTCTAAGTCCATATTCTAAAGATTTCGAATATGAGTTAACCATTGCTAAAAACTTAATTAGGATTTACTTGGACCAGTATTTAAACATGAATCCAAGGGAAGAACATTGGCTTAAATCAGGGCTTGGAAACGCATTACTAATGAAATATGTAGATACGTATCATAAAGACCAAATGATGCTTGGTAAGTTTTCTAACGTATGGGGTTTAAAAAGTTATAATTTGGCAAAATTAAAATATAACGAACAATACCAACTTGCCTACATAAACATTGTTAGGAATGGAAGAGACCAGGCCTTAATTTTACATAAAGACGAATTATTAAAATTCAATGCAAACTTAGCATCAAGATATAAAGCTGCTAAGGGATTAATTTTTCTAGAAGATTTCATTGGAGACTCAAAAATTGATGACTGGATTAAAGAATTTGTGGTTAAGAATAAAGACAAACTTAAAACTACAAAAGATTTCGAGTTGTTTATTAGTGCAAAAAGCAGCAAAGATCTAAGTTGGTTTTTTGACTCGTTTATTACAAACACTCAACAGATAGATTATAAAATATCAAGGATACGGAGCGATAAAGACTCTATATACTTTACTGTTAAAAATATGAAACGGGGGCAAACTCCAGTCTCATTATTTACGATAAAAGAGGACACGGTACTTACCAAAAGTTGGTTAACCGGAATTGGAAAAGAGAAAGACTTTGTTGTTCCAAATAACTCCGCTGACAAATTGGTTTTAAACTACGATCAGAAAGTTCCAGAATTTAATATAAAAAATAACTGGAAGTCGGTTAGTGGTACTGATTTTTTCAACAGACCTTTCCAGTTTAGACTTTTAAAAGACTATACCTCTCCATATAACAATCAACTTTACTTATTGCCGACTATAGAATATCGAAATATTTATGATGGGATTAATTTGGGGCTAAATATTAATAACAGTGGAATCGTAGACAAACCATTTATTTTTGGACTAGCTCCAAACTATAGTTTAAATTCAAAATCCATAACAGGATTCACAAAATTTGAACATAACACCTACTTTCAAGACCAAGATTTGTATAATATTAAATTTGGTGTCTCCGTTTCTCGCTCAAGTTTTGCGGCAAATTCATTTGTAAATAAGGTACTACCCTACCTATCTATCAATTTTAAGGATGCTACTGACTTAAGATCTAATAAATTTAAAAGTCTAATATTTAGATATGTAGGGATAGATAAGGATTATGTAGAAGAAGTTGAAAATGAAATAGCTCTGCCATCATATGGAGTATTCAATGTAAGATATCTAAATTCAAACCATGGCTTTAAAAAACACTACAGTTGGTTTGTTGATTCACAATTTTCTAATGAATTTGGAAAACTATCTTTTAACTATGAATTTAGAAAACGTACCAACAAAAAAAGTTTCTATAACCTACGACTATTTGCGGGAACCTTTTTGTATTCAAAAATCAAATCAAATCAAACTAATTTTGACTTTGCTCTTGATAGACCAACAAACTATTTATTCGATTACAACTATTTAGGACAATTTGAATCCTCAGGAATATTTAGTCAACAAATTATAATTGCAGAGGGCGGATTCAAATCCAAACTAGACAAAGCATCGGCCAACCAATGGATGACAACTCTAAACGCTAGCGCTTCACTATGGCGCTATATCCAAGCTTATGGAGATATTGGATATCTTAAAAACAAAGGAGTAAACGCTGAATTTGTATATGACACTGGAATACGATTAAACTTTATTACAAATTATTTTGAAATTTATTTTCCTTTTTATTCAAATTTAGGATGGGAAATTGCTGCCCCTCAATACAGCCAAAAAATCAGATTTGTTTTTACTGCTGACCCTATTGCTCTTTTTGGTCTATTCAAAAGGAAATGGTATTAATCATTAAATTTAATATAATAAAATGAACTAATTTGTGATTATTCTATATAATTAAGTTCAATAAATGTGTTTATTTTATCAATAATTCATTTAATTATCATTCCAAAGGATAGGTCAAAACCTTCAAATTTTTTATCTTTGCGAATTATTAGAATTTTAAAAAATGCTGATTAATAACGACCCAACTAAAGATATTACATTTGAAGACTTCAAAACAGACGTCTTAAATGATTACAAGATAGCTTACACTAGTCGCGAGTGCAGTCTTCTTGGAAGACGAGAAGTGTTAACTGGAAAAGCTAAGTTTGGGATTTTTGGGGATGGTAAAGAGTTGCCACAAATTGCTTGGGCCAAAGCATTTCAAAAAGGGGATTTTAGGTCAGGCTATTACAGAGATCAAACCTTTATGATGGCTATTGGGAAATTAAGCATCCAACAATTTTTTGCGGGACTCTATGCCCATACTGATATTACACACGACCCTATGAGTGCTGGCAGACAAATGGGAGGCCATTTTACAACTCATTCTTTAGATGAAGATTTCAAGTGGAAAAACCTTACCGAACAATATAATTCTAGCTCAGACATCTCTCCTACTGGAGCGCAAATGCCAAGATTACTGGGTTTAGCGCAAGCTTCCAAAGTATATCGTCAGTTAAAAGTATTTAATGCAGAAAATTTTTCTAAATCTGGAAATGAAGTTGCCTGGGGCACTATTGGTAATGCAAGTACTAGTGAAGGTGTATTCTTTGAAACGATAAATGCTGCTGGGGTTCTTCAGGTTCCTATGGTTATTAGTATTTGGGATGATGAATATGGTATTTCTGTACACGCAAAACACCAGACAACAAAAGAAAATATTTCTGAAATCTTAAAAGGATTTCAAAGAGATTCTGATAGTAATGGATATGAAATTTTAAGAGTTCATGGATGGGATTATGTAGAGCTTATTAATGCTTATCAAAAAGCAAGTGAGATTGCAAGGAATGAGCACGTTCCAGTAATGATTCACGTTAATGAATTGACACAGCCTCAAGGGCATTCAACTTCAGGCTCTCATGAAAGGTATAAATCTACCGACCGATTAAAATGGGAACAATCTAATGATTGTAATTCCAAATTTAGAGAATGGATTATATCCAATGATATTTCAAACGAAGAAGATATTATAGCTCTAGAACGAAGCATAAAAAAAAGTGTCAAAGAAGGAAAACAAAAAGCATGGACAGACTTCTGTAATCCAATTTTAAATGAAAAAATAGAAGTAATCCAATTAATGAAATCTGCTTCAGAAGCATCTACTCAGAGCGTTTTTATTCAAAAAATTATAAATCAGTTAGAAAGTATTAACGAGCCGCTAAGAAATGACATCTTGAGTAGAGCTCGTAATATATTAAAGTACTTAATCCACGAAGACAATAAAGCAAAAAATCAATTAGTTGAATGGGTTAATTCTTATTTCAAAGAAATTCAGCCAAAATACAGTTCATTATTATACAGTGAATCTGAATTTAGAGCAACTAACATAGCGGAAGTACTACCCGTATTTGATTCAAACTCAAAATTAGTTGATGGACGTGTCATTTTAAGAGATAATTTTGAGAAGATATTAAGAAATAAGCCTGAAGTTTTAATTTTTGGAGAAGACACCGGAACTATTGGAGATGTTAACCAAGGTTTAGAAGGCCTACAAGAGAAATTTGGAGAAGCAAGAGTCTCAGATACAGGAATACGCGAAACAACTATAATTGGTCAAGGAATTGGATTGGCTTTACGTGGACTAAGACCAATCGCAGAAATCCAGTACCTAGATTATATGGTGTATGCGCTTCAAATCATTAGTGATGATTTATCAACATTACATTACAGAACTTTTGGAAAGCAAAAGGCACCTATGATCATTCGTACTCGTGGGCATCGCTTGGAAGGTATTTGGCATTCTGGCTCGCAATTAGGAGGTATTTTAAATTTAATAAGAGGAGTATACGTGTTAGTTCCTAGAAACATGACAAAAGCTGCTGGTTTTTATAATACATTATTAGAAAGTGACCAGCCAGCCATGGTAGTAGAATGCTTAAACGGGTATCGACTAAAAGAAAAAGAGCCTTCAAATTTAGGTGAATTTAGAACGCCTGTTGGAATCGTAGAAACGATTAAAGTTGGCGCTGACCTCACGATTGTTTCATATGGCTCAACGCTTCGAATCATAGAAAAAGCGGCTAAGGATTTACAAGAAGTAGATATTGATGTTGAAATTATTGACATTCAGTCGCTGATTCCATTTGATCTTCAAAAAGACATTGCAAAAAGTGTTGAAAAAACAAATCGACTTCTAATTGTTGATGAGGATATTCCTGGAGCTGCCTCCGCTTATATTCTCAATGAAATTCTGCAAAACCAAAATGTTTACCAACACCTGGACAGTAAGCCACAACTGTTAACTGCAAAAGAACATCGCCCAGCTTATGGAAGTGATGGAGATTATTTCAGTAAACCTTCTTCAGAAGATGTTTTTGAAACTATTTATAGTATGTTTAATGAAGTAGACCCTAACTCCTATCCAAAGTTAAGATAACTTTTTGTAGCCTAGGAATTCAACTTGCAAAATTCTTTGTAAAATCGTAACATTACATATATAAATAACTGACACTATTTTCTATGGGAAGTCCCAATACTACCTCAAAACAATACAACCAACTACAAGAAACTAAAGAGCTGACCATTTGGGAAGCATTAATTCCTGTAATAGCACTAGTAGCAATGTTGTTTTATAATGTTTTTTATGTCTTTGGAGATGATGCCTTGGGTGGTAGTAATCAATTTATTCTTCTCTTAGGTGCAGCCATCGCAGCGGTTATTGGGTATTTTAAAAAAGTAAAATACAAATACATGTTGGAGGTGATTGCTGAGAATGTGAAATCTACTACGGGTGCACTTCTTATTTTACTCTTAGTTGGCGCCTTGGCCGGTACTTGGCTTATTAGTGGTATTATTCCATCTATGATTTATTATGGATTACAAATATTAAACCCCACTTTTTTCTTGGTTTCTTCTGTAATTATCTGCTCAGTCATATCCATTGCTACAGGTAGTAGTTGGACAACTTCTGCAACGGTAGGTATTGCTTTAATTGGAATTGGAAATACTTTAGGTATTTCGGCAGGAATGACTGCAGGAGCAGTTTTATCAGGTGCTTACTTCGGAGACAAAATGTCCCCACTTAGTGATACAACCAATTTGGCTCCAGCAATGGCTGGAAGTGAATTATTTGATCATATTAAGTATATGGCCTATACAACGGTTCCAACAATTATAATTACATTAATTATTTTCTTAATTATTGGATTAAATATAGAGACTAATGGAAGCCCCGATATTTCCGACAAACTGGAAGCCATAGACGGAGCTTTTAATATTTCTCCTTGGTTATTCTTTGTTCCTCTAACAGTTATTGTTTTAATAATTAAAAAAACACCGCCTTTAGTCGCTCTTTTACTAGGTACTCTTTTTGGAGCAGTAGCCGCGATTATTGCACAACCTCAAATCGTCATATCTATTGCAGATGCTAGCGTTCTAAATTTTGAATCTGCTTATAAAGGAGTTATGAAAGCGATAACTGTTGATACCGCTGTAAAAACATCTAGTGTAGAGCTTAATGATTTGTTTACTGCTGGAGGCATGAACGGAATGTTGGGAACTATATGGCTAATTATTTGTGCCATGGTATTTGGAGGAGCTATGGAGGCTATAGGGGCTCTTTCAAGAATTAGTAAAGCCTTACTAAGCTTAGCAACAACAACCTTTGGTCTATTTGCAAGCACAGTAACTAGTTGCTTGGCACTAAATGTAACAGCCTCAGATCAATATTTGGCGATTGTAGTGCCTGGTAAAATGTTTAAAAAAGCCTATGAAGATAGAGGGCTAGCACCTGAAAACTTGAGTAGAACTCTTGAAGACTCCGGAACGGTGACCTCTGTGCTAATTCCTTGGAATACATGCGGTGCTTATCAAAGTGGTGTTTTGGGTGTATCTGTAGCTGATTATTTTGTTTTCGCATTTTTTAATTGGATCAGTCCATTTATGACACTCTTATTTGCTGCATTTTCTATCAAAATCAAAAAATTAGTGAAGTCATAATTTATGCTGGCTTCAATAGATAACTTAAACTTATAGTTGTATAAGAAATTATAATTTTTAACAAAAAAAAAGGTGATGTGATACGGTATCTTTACATAAAATATTATTATTAATTTAAAAATCATACTATGGCAATTGTAGGGAAAAAATTTCCAAATTTAAATGTTGACGCAATGAATGAAATGGGCGATACTTTTAAAGTAAACGTTCTTGAAGAAGCAATCAACAATAAGAAAAAAGTACTTTTATTCTGGTACCCAAAAGATTTCACATACGTCTGTCCAACTGAACTACATGCTTTTGAAGCGGCGAAGGCAGATTTTGAAAAAAGAAACACAATAGTTATTGGCGCCTCATGTGATACTCCTGAAGTTCATTTTGCTTGGTTATCAACTGCAAAAGATAATGGCGGCATTGAAGGGGTTACCTACCCTATCTTAGCAGATTCTAACAGAAACCTAGCATCAACACTTGGAATTTTAGACATCTCAGACGAAACTTACAATGAAGAAACAGGTGTAGTACTTGTCGAAGGAGACAACGTCACTTACAGAGCGACTTATATTATTGACGAAGAAGGAACTGTTGTTCATGAAAGTATAAATGACATGCCACTTGGACGAAACATTGCGGAATTTTTAAGACTTGTAGATGCATACACTCACGTTCAAGAAAAGGGAGAAGTTTGTCCTGCAAATTGGGAAGAAGGTAAAGACGCAATGAAAGAAAATGCAGAAGGTGCAAAAGATTACTTGACTAATCATTAAATCACATTTATCATGCAAGAACTCTCTGAAGACAATTTACAGTCTATTATTAATGAACACCCTTTCGTAGTAGTGCAATATTCAGCTACATGGTGTGGGAATTGTAGAATAATGAAACCTAAATTTAAAAAATTAGCTTCTGAAATGTCTGACGCTAGCTTTGTAATTGTAGATGCAGAAAAATTTCCTGAAAGTAGAAAATTAGCGACCGTAGATAATCTACCCACATTTGCAATTTTTAAATCAGGTCAATTTGTTAACCAGACACAAACAAATAAGTTTGATGTCCTAAAAGATCTTGTGGATGAAGCTTCCAGTAATTAAACATTTAACCCAATTTATTGAGAACAACGATGAAGACTATATTATCGAAACGTTGGAAACTCTAGAAGCACTAACAGAAGTTCCAAGTCTAAAAGACGAGGAATTGGATGTTATTGGTGAGCTTATATCAAATATGTACGGAGCACTTGAAGTGCATAAAATGGTTAAAGAAGGAACGCCTCCGAAAGAGGCTTTGAATAGCTTCATGAAACGAGTCTTAGGTTCTATTGATAGTTGAATTCTTAATTATAGCATAAAAAAAAACCCTTCTCAAATGAGGAGGGTTTTTTTATATAATAGAATTAACGGATTATTTACCGTCCATCTTATCTTTAAGTGCTTGTAATGCATCATTAGCATCTCCTAAAGTAGGTTTTGCTTCAGCTGCACTAGTAGCTGCCTTTTTAACGGCTGCTTTCACATGCTTAACTTCTTCAGCTTTGAAAAGAGCAGTATGAGACGCTACAACGCGTTTGAACTCTTTATTGAATTCAATAACTACGAATTCAGCTTCTTCACCTTTTTTAAGCTTGGTTCCGTCTTCTTTTTCAAGATGACGAGAAGGAATAAATGCTACAACATCTTCATTGAATTTAACAGTTGCTCCTTTATCAACGATTTCATCGATTGAAGCAGTATGCTTAGAGTTTAATCCAAATTCAGTTTCGTATTTGTTCCAAGGGTTGTCAGTAGTTTGTTTATGACCTAAGCTTAATTTTCTAGCTTCTACGTCTAATTCAAGTACAACAACTTCTAGGTTATCTCCTACAGCACAAAATTCGCTTGGATGTTTTACTTTCTTAGTCCAAGATAAATCAGAGATATATATTAATCCATCAATACCTTCTTCTAGTTCAACAAAAACACCAAAGTTTGTAAAGTTTCTGACAATTCCTGTATGCTTAGAAGCTACTGGGAATTTAGAAGTAATATCTGTCCATGGGTCAGCGGATAATTGCTTGATACCTAATGACATTTTACGATCTTCTCTATCTAAAGTTAAGATTTGAGCTTTAATTTTGTCACCTACTTTAACGAAATCTTGAGCTGAGCGTAAGTGCGTAGACCAAGACATTTCAGAAACGTGGATTAAACCTTCAACTCCTTCAACAACTTCAATAAATGCACCGTAATCAGCGATTACAACAACTTTACCTTCAATTTCATCACCAATTTTAACTTCTTCACCAAGGGCATCCCATGGGTGTTTGCTTAGTTGTTTAAGGCCTAATTGAATTCTTGATTTATTTTCATCAAAGTCAAGTATTACAACATTGATTTTCTCATCTAATTCAACAATCTCACTTGGATGATTGATTCTAGACCATGAAAGATCTGTAATGTGTACTAATCCATCTACGCCACCAAGATCCATAAAGACTCCGTAAGAAGTAATGTTTTTAACAACACCTTCTAATACTTGACCTTTTTCTAATTGACTGATGATTTCTTTTTTCTGGATTTCAATATCTGCTTCAATAAGCGCTTTATGCGAAACAACAACATTTTTGAATTCGTGGTTAATTTTAACCACTTTGAATTCCATTGTTTTGTTTACATACTGATCATAATCTCTAATAGGCTTCACATCAATTTGAGAACCTGGTAAGAAAGCTTCAATACCAAATACATCGACGATCATACCACCTTTAGTACGACATTTAACAAAACCGTTAACGATTTCTCCAGTTTCATTAGCAGATATCACACGATCCCAAGCTTTGATAACTCTTGCTTTACGGTGAGATAATATCAACTGACCTGTAGCGTCTTCACGTACATCAATCAATACTTCTACTTTGTCACCAACCGCTAGGTTAGGATTGTAGCGAAATTCATTCAACGAGATAACCCCTTCAGATTTTGCATTAATATCAATAATCGCATCACGATCAGAAATATGTATAACTACACCTTCTACAACTTGATCATCAAGAGTGTCAACAAAATTGCTTGCAACTAATTTCTCAAACTCAACAAGTTTAGCGTCATCAACAGGGTCGATGCCTTCTTCGTAGTTATGCCAATTAAAATCTTTAAGGAATTGCTCAGGATTTGCTTGAGCTTCGTCTGGTTGTGGTACTTCAACTGCTGTAGTTTCTGCAGTTACTTCTTCCACATTTGTGTTTTTTTCTTCAGCCATAGCTGTTTAAAATTTGTATTTTACAGAAGTTAGATTCGATTAAGCACGACTATAAAAGCGTTATTAATTTGTTTTATTTTCCTTTACTAAATCTATTAATTGCTAAAGGAGTGCAATTTTACGATTTATTTACAATTTTACCTAATGTTTTTTACGCTGTTTTTAAGGGAGAGATATAGTACGTGTATAAATCATTATTAAATCGGATAAAATTCAAGTTTTTAATGTCTGATTATGACTCTAATTTTGAATTAACTAACTTCATAACTTGTTCAAACTGATCTTGCTTGGATAAATTTGAATTATCAATTTCTACAGCATCATTCGCTTTAAAAAGTGGAGAATCTTCTCTTGTAGAATCAAGGTGATCTCTTAAGTTAATGTTGTCTAGTACAGCTTGAAAAGAGAGATTAGAATCATTTACTGCAAGTTCTTCATAGCGTCTTTTTGCACGAATATTCGCCGAAGCCGTCATAAACAACTTTAATTCTGCATTTGGAAAAACAACTGTTCCTATATCCCTTCCATCCATCACAATTCCTTTTTGACGTCCAATTTGTTGTTGCAGGGTTACCAACTGCTGACGAACTTCAGGAACAGTGGCAACAATGCTCACTACATTTGAGACTTCCATAGATCGAACTACTTCATTAACATTAGTACCATTTAAATAGACTTCAGATGATTTTAGAACTTTATTATTTTCGAAAGTGACCTTAATCAAGGGTAATTTATGAATCAATTGATCGGTCTTTAAATCGGATCCATTAGTTAGGTTATTTTGTAATACATATAATGCAACTGCCCTGTACATGGCACCAGAATCTACATACACATATTGAAGTTGCTGGGCCAACAACTTAGCAAGTGTACTTTTTCCTGTTGATGAAAACCCATCGATTGCGATTATAATTTTTTTCACTATTGTAAATTTATTTGTAATCCAATAAAGCTAGTATTTGCTGCGGATGAATATCGCGCATGCGTATAGCTAAATCTAATATTATTAAATTTTATACCAATTCCTAAAGACAAGCCTGAAAAATTTCGTTGTTCTAATATTTTAAGTTCGGCCGCCCTTCTAAAACTATATCCTAATCTAAGGTTAAATCCTTTTTCCGGAAACAATTCTACTCCAACAATAGTGTGCCGAAACAAATCACTAATAAAGCTTACTTTTTCTTCTGTTTGATTTCCATTCAAATCGGTAGTACTTCTTGCCGGATTAGGAGACACTATGGGCCACTTTTGCAAATTCTCAAAAGTAAGGTGCCATCGAATCGGTACGTTTTCAAGAGTTTGGGAGAATCCAAGATCAATCTCAAAGGGCAACGATTCCTTCATACCTGCGTAGGTTGATAACTGAGTTCCAAAATTACGAACAACTAAGGCAGCATTAAAATCTAAATACTCATATATATAAATGAACCCTATATCGGTCGCAATTCCTAACGAACTATATTGCTCTAATTTGGAGGTAATGAATTTAATATTGGTACCAACATAAAAATCAGAATACCCTATTTGTGTTGCATAACCAACGGAGAGAGCAGCTTCATTACCGGTGAAAGCACCTGTACTAACCCCATTTTCATCATACCCATCAAAACTTCCATAGTTAACGTAAGTCATCCCTACATGAAAAGTCTGAGTTCTCCGATCAACAGTGTAAGCATAAGCAGCTGTTCCATAACGAATATCCCCTAAGTAACTTGAGTAATTGATTGCTAATTGATTGTCCATATCAACGTTTATGGTTGCAGGGTTATACAACCCTTGGGTGACGTCATAATCGACATTAGTAAGCACTTTGCCTCCAAGGGCTGCTTGTCTAGGAGACGACATTAAGTTTAAAAACTGATAAGTCGATTCACCACCAAGTTGAGCTTGAACTTGAGCAATGCCAGAAAAAACGATAATAAACGTGACAACTAATCTCATTTGAGTACAAAAGTAAATAAATCAATTCTAAAACGAATATAAGAGTGGTTTATTTCATTCCAACTCAAAGAGTTTAAACTATAAGGACTTGGCGTTTTTTACTTTTTGATTTGTAATTGCTATTTCAATAACTTCGCTCATCTCCGAAACAAAATGAAACTTCAAGCCCTTCAAATAAGTGGAATTAATCTCATCAATATCACTTTTGTTTTCTTTGGAAAGAATGATTTCTTTTATTTTGGCACGTTTAGCAGCCAAAATCTTTTCCTTAATCCCTCCTACTGGTAAAACCTTGCCTCTTAGAGTTATTTCACCTGTCATGGCTAAGCTCTTTTTAATTTTTTTCTGAGTGAATAAAGAGACTAAAGACGTAAGCATTGTAACACCAGCACTAGGCCCATCTTTGGGAGTAGCCCCTTCGGGAACATGGATATGAACATTATACTTTTCAAACACAGTAGCATCTAAACCATATAAATCAGCATTGGCCTTGATATATTCCATGGCTATAGTCGCAGACTCTTTCATGACTTTCCCTAGATTTCCAGTAATATTTAAGGTTCCTTTTCCTTTTGATAAAATCGACTCAATAAATAATATATCCCCACCAACACGAGTCCAAGCTAAGCCTGTGACAACACCAGCTACATCATTATTTTCATATTTGTCTCTTTCTAACTTAGGACTCCCCAGAACATCAACTATGACCTCATTACTAACTTTAACAGTATAGGTTTCTTCCATGGCTATATTCTTTGCCGCAAATCTGACCATTTTTGCAATTTGCTTCTCTAGACCTCTAACTCCAGATTCCCTAGTATACCCTTCAACAATCTTCTCTAACTGAGGTTGAGCAATTTTTAAATCCGAAGGTTTCATTCCATGCTCTTTGATTTGCTTGGGTAGTAAATATTTTTTACCTATTTGAACCTTTTCTTCAATAGTATACCCTGTAACATTAATTAATTCCATTCGATCTAATAGCGCTGGCTGAATGGTGTTCAAACTGTTAGAAGTGGCTATAAACATGACTTTGGAAAGGTCATAACCCATTTCTAAAAAGTTATCATAAAATTCAGAGTTCTGCTCTGGGTCTAAAACCTCTAACATAGCGGATGAAGGGTCTCCTTGGTGAGAACTTGACAATTTATCAATTTCATCCAATACAAAAACAGGATTAGATGTTCCTGCCTTTTTCAAACTCTGTAGAATTCGACCAGGCATAGCACCAATATATGTTTTACGGTGACCTCTGATTTCAGCTTCGTCTCTAAGTCCTCCTAGAGAAATTCTAACATATTCTCTGCCCAATGCCTCTGCTATCGATTTTCCAAGAGAGGTTTTACCAACTCCTGGTGGTCCATATAAACATAGAATAGGCGATTTCATATCGTTCCTAAGTTTTAAAACGGCTAGGTATTCTATGATCCGTCTTTTAACTTCTTGCAAACCAAAATGATCACGGTCTAATATTTTTTGAGCACGTTTAAGGTCAAAGTTATCCTTACTGAATGAGTTCCAAGGCAAGTCTAAAAATAAGTCTAAGTAATTTCTTTGGATTGAGTACTCCGCCACTTGAGGGTTCATTCGTTGTAGTTTTCCAATCTCTTTATTGAAGTGGGATTTTACGGAGTCGTCCCATTTTTTTATAGAAGCACGCCCTTTCATGGCTTCAATTTCTTCTTCATAACTAACCCCTCCCAATTCCTCTTGAATAGTTTTGATTTGTTGTTGTAAGAAATACTCTCGTTGTTGCTGGCTCATGTCGTTTTGAACCTTAGACTGGATGTCATTTTTAAGTTCTAAACGTTGAAACTCAACATTCATGTGTTTTAAGGTTAATAAGGCGCGCTCTTGTAAATCGTTTACCTCTAGTAAATTCTGTTTTTCAACAACAGAAAGATTCATGTTAGAAGAAACAAAATTGATTAAAAACGAATTACTTTCTATGTTTTTAATAGCAAATGAGGCCTCGCTAGGAATGGTTGGGCTTTGTTTAATTATTTGAAGTGCTAATTCCTTAATAGATTCAATAATAGCGGGGAACTCAGTACTATTTGAAGGACTAATTTCTGGAACGTTCTGAATATTAGCAACCATGTAAGGCGTTTCAGAAGTAACCTCAGATATTTTAAATCGTTTTTTACCCTGAATGATAACCGTCGTATTTCCATCGGGCATTTTAAGTACTTTTAAAATCCTTGCGATAGTTCCTGTAGTATGGATATCATTTATAGAGGGGTCTTCGACTTTTTCATCGATTTGAGACACCACTCCAATCACTTTGGAGCCAGAATTGGCATCATTAATTAATTGAATTGATTTATCACGTCCCGCAGTAATCGGAATCACAACTCCAGGAAATAACACGGTATTTCTAAGAGAAAGTATGGGAAGAGAATCAGGAAAAGATTCATTTTTTATAGCCTCTTCGTCCTCGGTTGTCATCAATGGGATAAGCTCTGAATTTTCATCAAAGTCTTGTAATGACAAACTGTCAAGCATTGTAAATTTTGAGTTGCTCATAAGTATATTAGGTCATTCTGTCATAAAACAGAATTAGTTTCATATTAATAGTTCGTCTTATGGTTATATAAAACTGAATCAACAGAGAAAGTCTTATAATCACAAAACATGGAGTTCAATTGTTGTGCCATTAAAGTTAATGAGGATGATAATAATATGTTTATTAAGAGAAATCTGTATTCTTTACACGACTTAAAACAATATAAGCAAAAGCAAAAAACACAGCTAAAAATAGTACTGAATACTGCATTGACCCTGTTATTGAAATTAGTAAACCAAAGATAAACATGCCTAAGACAATGGCAATTTTCTCTGTTACATCATAAAAGCTAAAATAGGTAGCATGGTCGTGAGTTTCAGGAAGAAGTTTAGAATAAGTAGAACGACCTATCGATTGGGTCGCTCCCAAAACAAATCCTAGTATAATTCCTAAACCGTAAAAATAATAATCGACATTTGCTTGGTTAATATCTAATGAGAAGGCTGTAAAACAAACTACTCCCCAAATAATTAACGTTATTTTTAATGTTTTAATATTTCCGATTTTTTTAGACAATTTAGAAAATAAATAAGCTCCAAAAATAGCGACGATTTGCACTAATATTATGGTAAAAATTAAATTAGATGTAGGTAATCCCAGTTCCTGACTACCAAAAATACCTGCCATAAGAACCATCGTCTGCACACCAACGCTAAATAAGAAAAAAGAGATTAAAAAATATTTCAGCTGGGGTAGACCCTCCAACTCTTTAAGCACTATTCTTAGTTCTTTAATCCCTTTCCATATATAATCCTTTTCAGGTTTATGATTAAAGATGTTATTTGGTAAACGTTTATATGTAATTTGCGCAAAACCTAACCACCATGCACCAACCAAAAGAAAAGTAATTCGAGGAGCTAAAGTAGGATCAATAATCCCAAACCATTCAGGCTTTTGAACCATAACTAAACTAAAAACTAATAACAACACAGATCCGCTATACCCATAAATAAACCCTTTGGCACTCACTTCATCTTGCTGTTCAGGAAATGCAACTTCAGGTAAATAGGCATTATAAAACACCATACTTCCCCAAAACCCGATGCTAGCAAGAATTGTAAAAGTAAGTGCGACCCATAATGTTTCAATCCCAGTGAAGAAAAACAGACACATGACGGAAAGTGAGCCTAATAAACAAAAGAATTTCATGAATTTGAGTTTATTACCCATATAATCGGCAATCGCAGAAAGTACTGGAGAGCAAAAAGCTACAATTAAAAAAGACAAGGATAGGGTGTAATCATATAAGGAAGTTGGATTCCACATAATACCTAAAAAAGACACATCGCCTGCGTCGTTAGCAAATGTACTAGTAATACTGCTGTAATAAATTGGAAACACTGCAGTGCTAATTACAAGGGGGTAAACAGAGTTAGCCCAATCATAAAAAGCCCATGCTTTGGTAAGTTTCTTACTACCTTTTTCTAATATCTTCATAAATAGCTACTTTGTTATTTAAGAATCCACAAAATAAGGTTTTAATTCAAAATATATTGAATATTATTTAAAAGATGTCACTCCATATTTACTTGCTTCTAATTTTGCGTCTTTAGCTAAGGACTTTAAGTTTGAGATTCTAGAATCATTAGAAGGGTGCGTACTTAAAAACTCTTTAGGTGCTTTATCTCCACTATTCGTTTTCATACGCTCCCATAGTCTAGAAGCTTCATCAGGGTTATACCCTGCAATAGCCATAAGGTATAAACCAATTTGATCCGCTTCTGTTTCATGGCTTCTACTAAATGGTAACATACCACCAACAGATGTGCCTGCACCATAAGCCTGCATCCAAATATCTTGTTCTACACTACTTTTTTCTTTGGTTACTGCCGCTACTCCCGCAGCACCTACTTGTTGAATCATTCCTGCACTCATACGTTGTTGGCCATGATTTGCCAATGCATGAGCTACTTCATGCCCCATTATAGCAGCAACCCCAGACTCACCAGCTGCAATCGGAAGGATTCCTGTATAGAAAACAATCTTGCCACCTGGCATGCACCACGCGTTGATAGATTCATCATCGACTAAATTATATTCCCATTTATAATTATTTAAATACCCTTGATAATTATTAGCATCCAACCAACGTTCTGCAGCTAACGATATACGTTCACCTACCCTAGTAATCATGTCCGCATCTGTAGTGCCTTTTAAAACTTTATTATCTAACAAAAACTGATCGTATTGGGCAAAAGCTATTGGAAGCAATTGAGAGTTTGGCATAAATGCCAACGTCTTTTTGCCTGTAAATGGATTAGTAGCACAAGAAATTGTTAATACAATTAACAGAAAGACGTAAAATATATTTTTCATTTCATAAGATTTTATATTAAAACGCTAAAAACGTTTCAGTATTAAAATAATAGCTAATTTAAGTTGTCACAAAGTTATGTGAAAATTAAATTTACTAGTTAGAAAATTACTTAATTTTATTGGGAATTTTAATCTTTAGTTATGAAAATTAATCGAGTTATTTATTTCTGTGTAATTAGCCTCTTTTTATCATGCCAAACAGCCGCTCAAAAAAAGGAAATATTTAAAGTCACTAAAACGGATCAAGAATGGCAAAATCAACTTAACGACCTCCAGTATAACGTATTAAGGAAATCCGGTACGGAACGAGCTTTTTCAAGTTCGCTTAACAAAATCTATAAACCAGGTATATATAGCTGTGCAGCTTGCGACACCCCACTATTTAAAGGGAAGCATAAATTTGATTCTGGTTCAGGATGGCCAAGTTTTGATAGAGAAATTGAAGGAAATGTGGCCTTTTCTGTAGATTATAATATTGGTATGGCACGAAATGAAGAACATTGTGCAGTCTGCGGAGGACATCTTGGACATGTTTTTAATGATGGCCCGCGAAAAACAACCGGACTGCGTCATTGTGTTAATGGAGCAGCCCTAAAATTTACACCAACAAAAAATGAATAATAAAAAACCACAACAAAAAGAAACGGACTGGAAAAAAATACTTACAGACGAAGAATATAGAATACTACGAAAAAAAGGAACTGAAATGCCCCATTCAGGAAAGTTCAACTTACATTTTGAAAATGGGACCTATTGTTGTTCAGGATGTAATGAAACTCTGTTTGAAAGTAACACTAAATTTGATGCGCATTGTGGTTGGCCTAGTTTTGATGAGTCTATCAAAGGGAAAGTTGCATATGTATTAGACAAAACACACGGAATGATGCGTACTGAAATAGTTTGTAATTCCTGTGGAGGTCACCTTGGACATGTGTTTAATGATGGTCCAACAAAAACCGGAACGCGCTACTGTGTAAATTCAGTTAGTTTGAAGTTTAAAAAATCATAATTAAAATTTAAATATTTACGCATAGGTTTTGTAAATTTGCACTTTAAAACTAATTCAAAATTAATTTTATGAGTAAATACGACGTTATCGTTTTAGGAAGCGGCCCAGGCGGATATGTAACTGCAATTAGAGCTTCACAATTAGGCCTAAAAACTGCCGTAATTGAGAAAGAAAGTTTAGGAGGCGTTTGTCTTAACTGGGGGTGTATTCCTACAAAAGCTCTTTTGAAATCTGCTCAAGTTTTTGAATATTTAAAGCATGCTAAAGATTACGGGCTTACTATCAAAGAGTTTGATAAAGATTTTGACGCCGTGGTTAAACGAAGTAGAGACGTTGCTGAAGGCATGAGTAAAGGTGTTCAGTTTTTAATGAAGAAAAATAAAATTGACGTCATTTCAGGTTACGGAACCTTAAAAACTGGTAAAAAAGTTGATGTTGACGGAACAGAATATACTGCAGACCATATTATTATAGCAACTGGAGCACGCTCGCGTGAATTACCTAATTTGCCTCAAGATGGCAAAAAAGTAATTGGTTACAGAAAAGCAATGACCTTAAAAGAACAACCTAAGAAAATAGTAATTGTTGGCTCTGGCGCCATTGGAGTTGAGTTTGCTTATTTTTATAACTCTATGGGTACTGATGTAACCATCGTGGAATACATGCCACGTATAGTTCCTGTTGAAGATGAAGATGTATCTAAACAACTTGAACGCTCATTCAAAAAGAGTGGGATCAAAATATTAACCTCAACAGAAGTAACTGCAGTAGATACTTCTGGAGACGGAGTCAAGGCTATGATTAAGTCTAAAAAAGGAGATGAGATACTAGAAGCTGATATGGTTTTATCAGCTGTTGGAATTAAAACCAATATTGAAAATATTGGTTTAGAAGACGTGGGAATTGTAACTGATAGAGATAAGATATTAGTTAATGACTTTTACCAGACCAATATTCCAGGATATTATGCAATTGGTGATGTCACTCCTGGTCCTTCCCTAGCCCATGTGGCTTCAGCAGAAGGAATTCTATGTGTAGAAAAAATTGCAGGTCAACACGTGGAAGCTTTGGATTATGGAAACATACCAGGGTGTACATATAGCACCCCTGAGATCGCAAGTGTTGGTCTAACCGAAGCGCAAGCAAAAGATAAAGGAATCGACATTAAAGTTGGTAAATTCCCGTTTTCAGCATCAGGAAAAGCAAGTGCTGGTGGTCATAAAGAAGGATTTGTAAAAGTTATTTTTGATGCTAAATATGGAGAATGGCTAGGCTGTCACATGATTGGAACTGGAGTTACAGATATGATAGCGGAAGCTGTTTTAGGCCGAAAACTCGAAACAACTGGACATGAAGTTCTTAAAACAATTCACCCACACCCAACTATGAGTGAGGCAGTCATGGAAGCAGTTGCCGATGCATACGACGAAGTGATACATATTTAAAATTATTAAATAGATATATAAAGAGGCTGTCCGAAAGACAGTCTTTTTTTTATGAAATAAAACTTTGTAAAGCTAATTCATAACTTTGCAAACCAAATCCGAGGATAACCCCCTTGGCATTAGCTGATATATAAGATTGATGTCTAAATTCTTCTCTGGAATAGGTGTTTGATATATGTACTTCTATCACAGGAGCTTCAATAGCTTTAATGGCATCTCCGATACCAACTGAAGTGTGTGTATAGGCAGCGGCGTTTAGTATAATACCATCATATGAAAATCCAACTTCTTGAATTTTATCTATTAATTCCCCTTCAATGTTAGACTGAAAATGAGATAGCTCGAATGAATTGTACTTAACAGTTAGATCCTTAAAAAAATCATCAAAAGATTTTGAACCATAGATACCCGGTTCTCTTTTACCTAACAAATTTAAATTTGGACCGTTAATAATTATGATTTTTTTCATTTGACAAGTGTTATAATTTAAATTTTTTATAAAATTAAATAAAAAAAGGGAACCTACTGGCTCCCTTTTTAATTTTTATAAACTTAATCGATTAGAAACTGTAAACAGCAGCTAAATTAAAAGCAGTTAAACCACCTGCAGCAGCACCGTCATTATCAAAAAAGACATCTTCGCTAGCAGCATCTAATCTTAATTCTGGCTTGATAGTTAATGCACCAACAGTATAATTAGCTGTTAATGTTGGACTAAATACATTTAAGCCATCTTCTACATAAAATGCACCCATATCAAACATCATGTACTCTAAACGCATTCCCCAAGACAAATTATCAGAAGTCTTGTATTGTGGATAAGCAGAAATAGATTTGAATCCTTCATGAAGGTAAACGCCTCCACCTAACGGAATAGTTTGGTAAGCGTCTCCACCTACTTTAAAATCAGCAATGTGCGCATTTAAAGCAACACTAAAAGATTCAGAAACATCAAAAGCAGTATTAAAATCTATATAAGAAGTTTCTTTGCTAGATGCAAATGATATACCACTCTTTCCTTTCCAAAAACCAGCTGCAATAGAATATGCTCCAGAAGCATTTTGATTTCCTTCAATTACATTTACGGGATTCATAAGACCTAAACCAAGTCCCCAGTCGTTACCTAAATCAAATGCTGCAGTTATACCGTTAAAGTTTCTTGCAGAAAAAGAAAACATATGAGACATGCTGTAATGGAAATTCTTAGCAGCTGAAAGTTCTTCATTTGGATTCATCCAAGAATTAAAACGTCCCATTTGCAATCTTACTTTATCAGAAACATTCCAATACATGTAAGCCTCATTTACAATTGAACCTTCTCCATTGTACTCATTAGCTCTTTGACCCATAGCTAAATCAGCTACAAATCCAACTTTTTCTCCCATATAAGAAAAGTTAACATTTGCCATACCCAAAGAAAAACCAGAATCATTGTTAAATGCACTGAAATCTCCTTGTTCTCCTAGAATTGTATTAACACCTCCATCATTTGAAGATGTTAAATTAGTTCTAAAATAAGCATCAATAGAACCACTTACAGTAAAAGTAGGTTCTTGTTCTTGAGCGAAGGCAAAACCAACAACTGCAAGAGATAAAATAGTAATTAATTTTTTCATAATAATTGTTTTAGTTTATTATTAATATATACAAATTTAATACAAAAAAATAAAATTAACCAAATAAAAGTGCATTTAATCGATGAAAAAGACGTTTTATAGGTTATTTAATTGTGAAACAAAACTTATTTTAGGTGTAAAAATTTAAATAATACATTAAAAATGATCATTATTTATAATATATTTGAATGAATTAAAACGCTTAAAAACCAACTATGAAATACTCCTTATTAATTCTATTATTTACATTAGTTCCGTTCCAATTTTTTGGGCAAGTACAAAATCAAGAATCTTATGCTAATAGCATTACTGCCTTAGAATTAAAAGAAAAGCTTTACACCTACTCTTCCGATGAATTCGAAGGTCGAGAAACGGGAACCAAAGGATTAACAATCGCAATTAATTATTTAAAAGAGCATTATATCGATTTGGAAGTTCCATCTGCCAAAGCTGATGGGAGTTATTTTCAAAATGTTCCGCTAAAACTAATAAAAACCCCTAAAGTATCTATGAGCGTTAAAGAGCAATCATTTGATTATTTCCAAGATTTTATCAGTATTTCTGGTGGAGAATCTATATTCATGAATGAAGATACGATTCTTGTTGGTTACGGAATAAATGATGACAACTATAATGATTATGAAGATATAGATGTTACTGGAAAAATAGTAGTTGCTATCGGAGGTGAACCAAAAGGGGAAAATAACAACTATCTTGTTAGTGGTACTGCCGAAATATCTAAATGGTCTAATAACCGCCAAGAGTTAAGTTCGAAACTAAATACAGCTAAAGAGCAAGGCGCTAAAGCATTCTTTTTAATTAATGACTCAATGTTTAAACTTTATGCCCCTTACTATAGAGCAAGGGATGAACAGGGGGGTGAAAGCAATTTATCATTAGATGTGAACGAAGACGATGCTATGTACGGTTTTTTAGTAGGACAATCTATGGAAGCAGTCTTACTTAATGGAAATGAAATTAAAATTGATTATAACCAAGAAAGTGAGTCTATTTCATCAGATAATGTTGCTGCAATGATTAAAGGGTCTGAAAAACCAGATGAATACATTGTTCTTTCAGCGCATTTAGACCATATAGGTATGCATGATGGAGAAGTTTTTAACGGAGCAGATGATGACGGTTCAGGAACCGTTGCTATTCTAGAAATAGCAGAAGCTTTTAAATCAGCTTTAAAAGAGGGTAATGGTCCAAAACGTTCCATTATATTCTTACACGTAACAGGCGAAGAAAAAGGGCTCTTAGGTTCTCAATACTATACAGACTATGACCCAATTGTACCTTTAGCACAAACCGTGGCTAATTTAAATATAGACATGATTGGACGAACTGACCCTAAACGACTAGAAGGCAAACGTAATTATATTTACCTCATTGGAAGTGATAAGCTGAGTACTGATTTGCATACACTTTCTGAAGAGGTGAATTCAAAGTATACAAACATTGAATTAGACTATACGTATAACGATGAAAATGACCCAAATCGCTACTATTACCGATCAGATCATTATAACTTTGCGAAAAATAATATCCCAGTTATATTCTATTTTAATGGAACCCATGATGATTACCATCAAGCCTCTGATACGCCTGATAAAATTCAATACGATTTATTGGAAAACAGGACCAGATTGGTATTCCATACAGCATGGGAGTTAGCGAATAGAGACGAAGCTGTACGCGTTGACAAAGCTGTTGAATAAAACACAAACCTTATACAAACAAAAAAAGCTTCTCTTAAATAAGAGAAGCTTTTACTTTTTGGGTGGAAGACCGGGTTCGAACCGGCGACCCTTGGTACCACAAACCAATGCTCTAACCAACTGAGCTACAACCACCGTTTGGCATTCATATAATGCGATTGCAAATGTATAGTATTTATGATTTTATACAAACATTTTTTAATTTTATTTCAGGTCAAATAACGAATCAATTGCAGGAAGTCGTTCAACATTAAATCCTTCAGCATAGCCAACACCTATTAATCGTCCTAAATCCGCAGCTCTGTAACGTACGCTATCTACAAAATTCTTTGATGAAATTGGAGTTTCAGGATCCTGACTGTTAGGGTTATAGAACTGAGTTGAATAAGCCATTACAGATTCCATTTTTTTATCAATATGATCACTTATATCAACTACAAAATCAGGTTCAAGAGGTTTCCATTGAATATAATGATATATTGATTTTGGTCGCCATGGCGCCTGAACAGCTTCAGAATCTAAAGATTTGGTCTCTATTTTTATCAATCCGCTTAAAAAACAAGCATCACTAACCAACTTACTGGCTACCCCATGGTCAATATGGCGATCGTCAATAGCATTACACAACACTATTTCAGGTTGATGATGTCTTATCAATTTAATCACTTCCAATTGATGTGCTTTATCATTAGCTATAAAACCGTCCGAAAAACTCAGGTTCTTTCTAAAGGAAACCCCTAATATAGAGGCTGCATTACTAGCTTCAGTCGCTCTAGTTTGAACGGTGCCACGAGTGCCTAGTTCTCCTTTAGTTAAGTCAATTATTCCAACGGTTTTACCATTGTGAATTTCTTTAAGAATCGTACCACCACAACTCAATTCTACGTCGTCGGGATGTGCGCCAAATGCTAGGATATCAATTTTCATTTCTTAACGTTTAGAGTGACTTGCAGAAATAGCCTGCTCAATGTCATTAATTAAATCTGATTTGTTTTCAATACCTACCGAAAAACGGATCAATTGATCTGTAATCCCTTGTGAGAATCTATCAGAATCGGAAAGTAAGGCATGTGAAGTTTTCGAGGGCAATAACATGGTGCTCTCAACCCCTGCCAAACTCATTGAGGGTTTGATAAGTTCAAGGGCTTTTAAAAAAGCTTCAGCATTATACTCCTCTGTTAACTCAAAAGACATCATAGCTCCAAAGCCTTTCATTTGAATTTTTGCTAATCCGTGGTACTCATTTGTTTTTAAGCCTGGATAATACACCGATTTGACAGCTGTATGTTTGTTTAAAAATTTAGCCAGTCGTTTTGCATTGCGTTGTTGGGCTTTCACTCTAATACCTAAAGTCTTCATGCTTCTCTCTAGCAACCAAACTGTATAATCGCTAAGGTTACCACCAAAGTCTTTAGATAAATTCCATATTTTATCCATGATTTCTTGCGACGATGCTACGGCACCCGCACTGATATCGCTATGGCCTCCGAAATATTTAGTAGCACTGTGCATGACAATATCTACTCCTAAGTCGAGAGGGTTTTGAACAATAGGTGATGCAAAAGTATTATCGGCAGCTGTAACTATGCTATGACTTTTAGCCAATTTAGCAATAGCGAATAGGTCCACCAGTTTTAATAACGGATTCGAAGGGGTTTCTATATATATTAATTTCGTATTTTCTTGAATACAGTCTTCAAAAGCCTCTGAAGATAAATCTTTAGTAAAGCTGTAATCTATCCCATAATTCTTGAAATGGGACTCTATAAAACTACGGGTCCCTCCATAAATATCGTTTTGAATTACTGCATGATCTCCAGATTTTAGGAAAGTTAGCATCGTAGACGATATAGCTGCCATTCCAGATCCAAATATCATAGCCGCTTCCGCATGTTCTAGAGCTGCAATTTTCTTAGACAGACATTCTTGGTTGGGAGTATTGAAATAACGCGGGTAACGCTTCGTGTCAACATCCATGAAGTCATAAGAAGTTGACATATACAAAGGGGAGACAGCACCTTTAAATGTAGTGTCTTCCAAAACACCTGCATGGGTGCAAATTGTATTAATTCCTTTTATATTTGAACTCATGGTAGAGGATTATAAAATCAATCTAGCTTTTTCCGATATTATTGAATTGTTTGATCAAAACAATGGCCCATATGACGACACATACCGACACAAATACTGAAAAAGATATAACTATATTATTAGCGGTCAAGTCGAAAGAGTTTAAAAAATATCATTAGACCTAAAAGCATTGGTGCCCAGATCCCCACAAAAATTCCGTGTAACTTGTCTCCAGAAAAAAACAAATATTCGGAAACACATATAATACCTACACACAAGCATAGCAGTAATATATTAGTAACCCCTAGTTTTTTTATAAATTTCATGTTAATTATATTAAATTCGAAAGTATAAAAAAAATGTTGTTTATTCTTGTTTTATTTCTAAAATCTAACCCTTAATATTAATTATCTTCGTAAAAAAAAAAGATGTTAAAAGCAGTACTTTTTGATATGGATGGGGTCATTGTCGACACCGAGCCCTTACACCACAAAGCCTATCAAATGATGTTTGATGATTATGACATACATGTGTCAGATTCAATGTATCGTGGCTTTACTGGCCAATCAACCCGTAGTATCTGTGATTTTTTGTGTGAGCACTTTAAGCTGAAGGTAAAACCTCATGATTTAGAGACCGCTAAGCGGGCACATTTCACTAAGTTATTTTTTGAAGATTCTGACCTTCAATTGCTTGATGGCGTTGAAGACCTTATTAAAAATTACCATGCCAATGGACTCACGTTAGTTATTGCATCTTCAGCATCTATGTTTACCATTAATAATGTGATGAAACGTTTTGAATTAGATCCTTATTTTAAAGATAAACTAAGTGGTGCAGATTTAAAAGCCTCAAAACCTCATCCAGAAATATTTATAAATGCCGCAAAAGCAGCTGGGGTGTCCAACACTGATTGTTTTGTCATTGAAGATTCCACCAATGGAATTATTGCGGCAAAGGAAGGCAACTTCTTTTGTGTTGCCTATAAAAGTGAAAACTCAAAAGATCAAGAGTATTCAAGAGCAGATTTGTTGATCTCCGATTATAACGATATTAAATATGACAAAGTTAAAAACCTATTTAATTAGACTTATTTCAGGAAATACTTTTTATGCTTTCGGTAAGCTAAAATGGATATAAAAGTCAATGAAATTAGGGCAGCTGCAATGTAAGTAATGCTGATTTCTTGGTCATCTTTTGCATATGAGTGCAAGCCTGCGAGGTAAAAATTAACTCCGAAATATGTCATCATTATACTTCCAAATGCAATCACAGAAGCTACACTAAAACCAAATCGACTTCTTAATCCTGGAATAAGTCGCATGTGAATCACAAACGCGTAGATCATAATGCTTATTAAAGCCCATGTTTCTTTAGGATCCCAACCCCAATAACGTCCCCAACTTTCGTTGGCCCACATCCCGCCTAAGAAATTTCCAATAGTTAACATCACCAAACCAACGGTCAAAGCCATTTCGTTAATAATGGTAAGCTCTTTAATATTTAAAGCCATCTTTTCCTTATTCTTTGCATTGGTTAATATTATTAATAGAAGCGTAATTAGTCCCAATATCATTCCAAGCGTAAGGGGGCCATAGCTACCAACTATAATAGCCACGTGAATCATTAACCAATAACTATTTAAAACCGGCTGTAAGTTTCCAATTGAAGGATCCATCCAATTCCAGTGAGCGATCATCAATATCATAGCGGTTACAAAAGCGGTTGAAGCAAAGGTTAAATCACTTTTCTTTCCTAACATCACACCAAAAGTCATGGTCGCCCAAGCTACATAAATCATTGACTCGTAAGCATCACTCCAAGGTGCATGACCTGAGATGTACCAACGAGCTATGAGTCCAAGCGTGTGAAGGGCAAAACAAATCCAAATTAAATACTTGAATGTTTGAACTGAATAATGCAAAACTTTACTTCGATCTTTAAAAATTTGAATAATCAATAGCAAGAACATTAAGCTACTCGCATACATATAATATTCAAATAGTTTCTTGAAAATATCATAGCGGTTGTACAAAATTTCAGTCTCTATCTTTTCTTTACTAATAGTGGTAGCACTTCCATACTTAGTTTGAGTAGCTTTGATTGCCTGTAATAATTGTTGACTTTTAGAAAAATCTGTTTTTAAAACTTTATCATTTTGAAGAGTTGCCATGTAAGCAATAAAACCAGTTTTTATAAAGTTTCCGTATAGCGTATCTTTTAACACGTAGCCTGCTTCCCTGAAGCCTTTCGAAGATACCCATGTATTGTTTTCATCATCAGGAATTGGATATAAACGCAAAGCACTCCCTTCTAAAGTATTAAATAACAAACTTACTCGTTGATCGGTTTCTTTAAATATCTTTTGAATGGCCGTTGGTACTTGTGCACTGTAAGCATTCTCTAAATAAGGCCCAAGTTTATAGTCTAAATTTGGGTCTAAAAAATCTACTAAAGCAGCATATTTCGCAGTTTTATTTAGTCCTAACAACGTTCGAATAGTATCAGCTTTTTTTGCTTTTAGATAAATTAATGGAACATTATACCAAAGTTGTGGACTCTCTTGCATAGAAAGAAATACTTGGTTAGCATCAAAACTTTTATAGCTATCTTTTTTACTAAGCTTACGCAGTAATTCGGATGCATAGGTGTTTATTGGCTTCATTCGCCCATCCGTATCTTGAATCACTAAATGACCAAAACGATCTGCTTCAATCGCCGGAGTGATATTGAGCTTTAAAATTGAATCTAGCTGTGCTTGTGTTGGGCGTACATTATCATGATCAGAACCATGTGGGGTTTGCGTATTCCCGTTAAAGGAAATGAAAAACAAAATAAGCACCGCCAATTTCGATTTCTTTATTTTGATTTTATCAAGCTGACGTCGTAAGGATTCCATGCGTGCATGCTTAGATAATAAAACGGCCATCAAACCAAAATACAGTAAATAGTAACCTAGGTAGGTGAACCAAGTTCCCCAGTAGTCATGATTTACAGACAAAATCGTCCCCTTTTCATCAGGATCAAAAGAGGATTGAAAAAACTTATAACCACGGTGGTTTAATATGTTGTTCATATAAATGTGAAAATCAAAATCGCCTTTTTCAGCATCAAATACGCTAACTTTACTTTCGAATGAGGCATAACTCTTCTCTGTACCAGGAAAGCGTTCAGCGATAAAATCATTTAATTTAACTTCAAATGGAAGTTCTAGAAGCTTAGATCCGAATTTGAATGCAAATTCTAATCCACCAACTTCAATTTGTTTAAACGGATTGTTAGCCCCCTTACCACCAAGTAACCTAACTATTTTCGTCTCGCCGTTAGCCGTTACTTTTAAGGCTATTCCGTCTTCATCTCCTTTAAGTAATTTCGACTTTTTAACAATATCAAATTCCCCTTTAATTACTGGTTTTGGAAATACAATAGCTTGATTTCCGATAATGTAACGGGAGCGTAAAACTAAAGTTTGAATACTGTCTTTTACCAAACGGCCTTGAAAACGCGTTGCCATAGTCATATATTCACCCTCGTATGGCGACTGAATTGTTAAATCGTTTTCAGAATAGGTAATATTAATAGCTCCATCAGTCGGTTTATTAAGTGCATAGAGTACGTTATGAATACTACTAACCTGCCCTAGTTTAAGAAAGTGATTGTGAGGCGCTCCATCGCCTGCTTCGACAATCTTTAAATAGTACTCTCCATCTTCGGAAGGGATAACATCCTCTTCAGCACCTTCAATAAAATCAACTAACTCCACAAAAATTTCAGAATTACTATAGGTTGTATTAAGTGTGTATTTATTTAAAAGTCGTGGAGAAAAGTCTACTTCATCTTCTTCAACACGTCGTACAAGTTGTCCATTGATTTCAAAATCGCCATCAATATAAGTTGTTAAATATGTTTTCTGGGACAAGAAGGTGTTTTCTGTAGCGCCTTCACGGATCGCCATCATCCCTTCAAAACCATGATAGCGAGTAATAAATGCCCCTAAAAGTATAAATATAAAAGAAAGGTGAAGGGTTAAAGTGGCCCATTTTTCTTTTCTTAATAATCGGTATCTAAAAATATTCCCTGCAAAATTAATAATAAACACACACATAATTGCTTCAAACCACCTAGCGTTGTATATAAGTGTTCTAGAATAGGGCGTTGGGGATGTGCTTTGCCCTACGTCCATAAACGTTCCAACAGCCATGGCTGCTGCAAAAACAATGAAAAGTATTCCTGTTAAACGGTTTGAAAAAAGTAGATTAGTTAATTTTTTTAGCATGCTAAAACATTCTCAATTAATTGAAATGCAAATGTACTTATTATAATAAGAAAAGTCATTTATGTTAATCGGTTTTAACAGATATTTAAATAAAATAAAGGCATTGCTTTGGTTAAACTTTCAAATGACAGATTACTTGTTTATTTTAGCTAAATGATATCAGTCGTTGTTATAGGAGCTGGAAATGTAGGGTCTCATTTAGTGAAGGCCTTTCAATCTGCAGAAAAGGTAAATTTAGTACAATGGTACAGTCGAGACAAGATGTCGATTAAGGCACCAACTAAAGGCATTGAACTCTGTAACGACTTAAAAGATCTCAAAAGTGCAGATATCTATATTATTGCTGTAACTGATAAAGCAATTGAAGCGCTTTCTAAACAATTACCTTTCGAAAATCGATTGGTAGTCCATACTTCTGGTAGCGTAGCACTCAAAAAGCTGGATATGAAACACAAAAGAGGTGTTTTTTATCCACTTCAAACCTTTTCTAAGACCTCCGATCTGGAGTTTTCAGAAGTTCCCTTTTGCATTGAAACAATGAACAAGGAAGATTCTGGTCAGCTTAAAACTCTTGCAACCTACATGGGAAGTCCATCATACATGATCAATACAGAACAACGACAAGCCTTACACTTATCAGCCGTGTTTATCAATAACTTTTCAAATCAAATGTATCGTATTGCCCACGAGCTTAGTGATTATAAAAGTGTTAACTTTGATGTATTAAAGCCCTTAATTCTAGAAACTGCAAAAAAAGTGCAGTTTACGTCTCCATACAATGCACAAACAGGACCTGCTAAACGAAATGACCAAGTAACCATTAATCACCATTTAAGAACCTTAGAAAGCCACCCGGACTATCAATTATTATATAAAAAACTTACAAATTCAATAAAAACGACTCATGGACTCAAAAAGCTATAAAGAATATCTAGAAGACATTACGGCATTTATTTTTGATGTTGACGGCGTATTAACCGACAGCTCGGTTTTAGTAACCAGTGAAGGTGAAATGCTAAGAAAAATGAGCACTAGAGATGGTTTTGCTCTAAAAACAGCCGTAGATGCTGGATTTTTAATTTGTATTATTTCCGGAGGTAAAAATGAAGGAGTCAGAAAACGGCTTAAAGGATTAGGGGTTCAAGAAATTAGTTTAGGATCGCATGATAAAGTCGTTAATTTGAATGCTCTTTTTGCAAAACACCAGCTAAATCCTGAAAATGTGGTATATATGGGAGATGATATTCCAGACATACCCCCTATGAAACTTGTGGGACTCCCCGCCTGCCCTCAAGATGCTGTACCTGAAGTGAAAGCCGTTTCTAAATATATTTCACATAAGAATGGGGGCAACGGATCCGTACGTGATATTATAGAACAAGTTTTAAAAGTGCAAGGACATTGGATGAAAGGATTTGATGCACAATATGATTAAACTATGACTATGCTCACAGATATTTTAAAAAATAAACGCCTCATTTTAGCGTCTTCGTCACCAAGAAGGCAGGAGCTTATCAAAGGGTTAGGATTAGAAGTTGAGATACGGATTAAGCCGGTCAAAGAAGAATATCCAGAAAGGTTAAGGCATTTTGAAATACCTGATTATTTAGCACAGCTTAAATCAATGCCGTTTGAAGACACTCTCGCTACTAACGACATTCTTATTACTAGTGACACTATTGTTTGGTTTGAGAATTCTGCATTAGGCAAACCAAAAGACGCGAAGGATGCCTTTCAAATGCTAAAATCCTTGAGTGGACAGACCCATGAAGTAATTACGTCAGTATGCTTCAAATCAATTGGAAAAGAGAAAACTATTAATTCCATTACCAAAGTAACTTTTAAACAACTAAGTGATTCAGAAATTAATTTCTATATCAAGAATTTCAAAGTGTTTGACAAAGCTGGTTCTTACGGCATTCAAGACTGGATTGGTCAAGTTGCTGTAACAAAGATAGAAGGCTCGTATTTTAACGTTATGGGGTTTCCAATGGACAAAATTTACAACACTTTACTTACATTCTAAGAAGAACTCAAGGGCCCGTTTTTCATTATAATAAAAATCATTGAGTCTGATAAACCCAACATGTCCTCCTTTAGAAGGAGTCTCTAAATGTAAATAGGGGTTTTCTTTAGCTTCCTTATATGGAAAACAGTCTTTGGACAAAAAAGAATCATTCAATGCATTTAAAACAAGAACAGGGGTTTTAATAGTTTTCAAAAACTGAAGACTACTCGCTTTTTTATAATAATCTTGCGCATTTTTAAATCCATGCGCACGAGATGTATAAACTTCGTCAAAATCATTAAGAGTGAAAATAGATCTGACTTGAGATTTCGTAATTAAATCCGGATACTGTTTTTGTTTTAACTTTAATCGTTTTAGTAACCCCCATAAAAAATTAATTTGGTAAGGTAGATTTCTGACCTCATGAAGTGCTTTTGCAGACCCCGATAAGTCACAGGGAGCAGAAACAGCCATTCCTCCTTTTACTTGCGAAGGGATATCATTACCTTCCCCAAAGTATTTTAAGAGCATATTTGCTCCAAGGCTTATCCCTTTTATGAAAATTGAATCGTACTTGTCAAGTGAAATAACATGCTTAACAACATCATCCAAATCTTCTGACATTCCTAAATGATAAGAGGAGTAGTTTAGATTTAGTTCGCCACTACAGCAACGGAAATTTACGCAAATGGCATCTATATTGTTTTTATTAAACAACAAAGCTGGCCCTGTTATATACGGACGTTGCCCATGCCCTTCCATTCCGTGAAGTAATATGACAACAGATTTTGATGGCTTTTCCCCATAACTCCAATCTAAATCTATAAAATCATCATCTCTAAGAGTAATCCGTTCTCTAAATTGATTTATTTTCAAGCGCCTAATGAGGCCCGAATATACAGTGGCTATGAACCCATTTCTAAACAGGAAAGAAGACTTAAAATGACTAGTGACTATTGGCATTGTCTTCTATTGAGATTTTTACAAACTTAGTTGTCTTATTGGTTGGTATAAATCGGTTATCCGCACGCATTCCTAAAACCCATACAACCTGATCATCACTACATAATAAGAGGGCATTTTCCTTATCTAATAATGACATTTTTTCGTCTTTAAAAAACTTACTCAACTTCTTTTTACCTGTCATGCCACTCGGATAAAAATGATCACCCTCCTTACATGAACGTACTGTTAGAGGGAATTTAAGAGACTCTGTATCTAAAAGTAGTGATTCGCGTGATGTAGTTGAATTGGAATTAGTTGATTCTATTTTTAAAGCGATGCTATGAGAAGGGATTCTAAACAACGATTCTGAACTGTCAATAGAAACATCTACTTCTATTGGAGCTTCCAACTTACATAAAATCAAATGAGATCTATTTTTAATAAGACGGTGGGATGTAGATGAAATTTGTTTTCCCGACTGTGCGCCCAAAAGAAAAGTAATTTCATTCCAATCTGTAAAACCATAAGGCTTTAAAAGAAGATACATATAGGCCTTTGGGTTATTTAAGGTCTGTATCTGGTTTATGTCGTATAAAATTTGATCTTCACTAACAGAAACTATAACCCGATCTTCAATTTCTAAAATATAATCTTCTAATACAGATTGTGATTCATTTAAATATTCTTGAGTTTTCTTAAAACTATCAATAAATGATGGATTAATTTCTTTTAAAAGTGGAATTATTGAGTGCCGTAAGTTATTGCGTAAATAAGTTGTTTTATTATTGGAACTATCTTCGCGCCATTTTAAATTTTGTGTGGTTGCGAAATTTAAAATCTCATGCCTTGTAAACTCCAAAATAGGACGAACAATAGATCCATTTATTGTCGGAATTCCAGTAAGTCCTTCAAGACCTGTTCCTCGAGATAAATTAATTAGAAATGTCTCTAAATTATCGTCTGCATGATGAGCTGTTAACACAAAATCAAACCCATGCTCTTCTTGCAGCGATTCAAACCATTCATATCGTAGTTGGCGTGCAGCCATTTGAATTGATTGTTTTGTAGATCTAGCGTAGCTATCTGTTTCAAAAGAAGTTGTAAATAACTCTATGCTGTGGGTTTTAGAATAGGATTTAATAAGATCTTCATCCCCATTACTTTCAATTCCTCTTAATTTAAAATTGCAATGCGCTAAAGAAATATTCAGATCTAATTTTTTGCACAAGTCAACCAACACCATACTATCCAAGCCCCCAGAAACAGCCACCAATAAGTGAGACTCATTTAAAAATGAGAACTTTGCTTGTAAAAGGTTTTGAAAGGATTTAAGCATTCAACAAAATTACAAATTAATTCTCCAATACACTACGCATGGCTTTAGCTTTCACAAGACATTCTTCATATTCTTTCTCTGGGGTGCTTTTAGATGTAATAGCACTTCCCACTGAAAATGAAACATAGGAATTAGATGCATTATACAAAATACTTCTAATAACGACATTAAAATCGAAATCTCCTTGCGGAGAAAAATATCCTACAGCGCCTGAATAAACACCTCTTTTGGTCTCTTCAAGTTCTTCAATAATAGTCATCGCTGATATTTTAGGAGCTCCTGTCATACTTCCCATAGGAAAAGCAGCAGCTATTACACCCACCGCAGACACCGTTGGTAAAACTATAGCTTCCACAGTTGATATCATATGATGAACTTGCTTAAAACTATGAATCTCGCATAGTTCTGTGACTTTTACGGTTCCTTTTTTAGCTATTTTAGATAAATCATTCCGAACTAAATCAACAATCATAATATTTTCACTTCGTTCTTTTTGATCATTTTTTAATGCAAATTTTAGATCTTCATCTTCATTACTATTGTCGGATCGTCTCGTTGTACCCTTGATTGGCTGAGAAGTAATGATACTCCCCTCTTTTTTAATAAAACGCTCAGGCGAAGAAGATAATAAAAATTGATTTCCATTTTTAAGGAAGGTTGCAAACGGCGTTTGCGAAATTGAGTTAAGACTAAAATAAGTTTCCAAGGGGTTCAGCTGAGCTATTGCATAAAATTCTTGACAAAAATTAGCCTCATAAATATCGCCTCTTTTGATATGAGACAACATTGCAGTAACCTTTTCTATGTAAGAGGCTTTAGATACTCGAGATTCGATCTTAATATTATTAGAGACCTTCGATTCAGCCGTTTTAGAAAATGAGCTTATAGTGATTAAATCAGACTCAACCTCATCACAAATACAATTTAAATATTTAATAGTTACAGACTTGTCTTTAAATAAAAACAACTTTTTGGGTTGAAAGAAATAAAGGTCTGGAAAATTTAGACCATCAAAATTTTCTGAACTTAGCGGCTCTATATCATTTTTCAAATCATATGAAAGATATCCAAAAATCCAATCTTTAGTCACTTCTTGATAATCTTTTAATTTTTCAAAACCATTTAAAGCATCGGTTTGAATACCTGTAAAAGCATCGACCGCCAAAACAGCATCATAGGTAGCATGAGAGTGCAAACGCTGGTTAGAATCAAGCCAAACAATTTCTTCATATTGTTGAGCCCAAGAAACTAACTGAGTTTTAAAATCTTTAGTATTAGTAAGTAATATTTCTTTGTGGTGTCGCACTAAATATAATTTAGAAAACAAAGTTAATCAGTTCTAAATAATAAATCGTCACTTTACAAGAATACCTTACCTTTGTGGCAAATTATTATCAATGTTATCTTTTGAAGACTTTAAACTGACAAACCCTTTAAGCAATGCGCTCAAAGATTTAGGATATACAGAACCAACTCCCATTCAGGAAGCTGCATTTAATGTGCTTTGTGCTGGAAAAGATGTGGTAGGAATAGCTCAAACTGGAACTGGAAAGACATTAGCCTATTCACTACCTATTATTAGAAACTTAGAGTATTCTACCCAAGAGAGCCCGAGAGTTCTTATAATGGTGCCTACTCGAGAACTAGTTGTTCAAGTTGTTGACTCATTAAAAGCACTCAATGTTTACACAAACAATAGAGTTTTAGGAGTCTATGGTGGCACAAATATTAACACACAAAAACAACAAATTTCAGAAGGAATTGATATCCTTGTGGCGACCCCTGGAAGGCTTTATGATTTAGCTTTAAGTAGGGTACTACAACTCAAAAACATTCAAAAACTAGTCATTGACGAAGTAGATGTGATGCTTGATTTAGGATTTAGACATCAACTTATAAATATTTTTGACCTTCTTCCTTCACGTCGACAAAACATTATGTTTTCAGCAACGATGACATCTGAAGTAGATGCTTTAATAACTGATTTTTTCGTTAATCCAGAACGTATTTCCGTTGCACTTTCAGGAACACCTCTTGAAAATATTCTACAATTTCGATATGAAGTACCTAATTATTACACAAAAGTAAATTTAATTCGCTTTTTAATGAGTGATCGTGAAGCCTACTATCGTGTACTTATATTTGTATCAAATAAACGAATGGCTGACAGGCTATTTGATTCTTTGGAGGAAGTATTTCATGAAGAGTGTTGTGTGATTCATTCAAATAAGACACAAAATTATAGATTGAGAAGTATCGAGCAGTTTAGAAATGGTTTCAATAGAATCCTAGTATCAACTGATGTTATGGCTAGAGGGTTAGATATTGACGACGTCTCTCAAGTAATTAATTTTGATACTCCTGAATATCCAGAAAATTACATGCATCGAATTGGTAGAACTGGAAGAGCTAAAAGAAAAGGAACAAGTTTACTTTTATCTAAGCCCGATGAAGCAGATTACAAGAACGAGATTGAGGGATTAATGAAAATGGAAATTGAAACTTTAAAAATCCCTAAAAATGTTGAAATTTCTAAAGAACTAATTGAAGAAGAACGTCCACAGTTAAAAGAACATTACAATCCTCATAAAAGAACTTTTGAAGATGCACCAGGGCCAGCGTTTCATGAAAAGAGCGAAAAAAACCAAAAGGAAAACTTAGGTGGTTCTTATCAACGTATTATTGCTAAGAAATATAAGAAACCTCAAACGAGAGGGGACAAAAATTATAATAGACGAAACAAAAAGTAAATAGCATGTATTTATGTCTACAAGTTGTATATAATTTAAACCTCCAAATGGAGGTTTTTAGATACAAATGATTAGAAATCTATATGTGCAGTGCACGGTCTTCAGTTGCTGCCAAAGCGGCTTCTTTAATAGCTTCTGAAAAAGTTGGATGTGCATGAGACATTCTTGAAATATCCTCTGCAGATGCTCTAAACTCCATAGCAACTACAGCTTCGGAAATTAAATCCGCACAACGAGCTCCAATCATATGAACGCCTAAGATTTCATCGGTTATTTTGTCTGCAAGAATTTTTACAAAACCATCTAAATCCATACTGGCACGACTACGTCCTAATGCACGCATTGGAAATTGACCTGATTTATATCCAATACCTTCATCCTTGAGCTCATCTTCAGTTTTACCAACTGAAGCAACTTCAGGCCATGTATACACAACGCCAGGAATTAAGTTATAGTTAATATGTGGTTTTTGACCCGCAATACTTTCGGCAACAAATACGCCTTCTTCCTCCGCTTTATGAGCCAACATAGCTCCTTTTACAACATCGCCTATTGCATAAATATTTGAAGTTGAAGTCTGTAAATTACCGTTAACCTTTACCTGTCCTCTGTCTGTTAACTTAACTCCAGCAGATTCGGCATTTAATCCTGCAGTATAAGGGCTTCGTCCAACAGACACTAAACAATAATCTCCTTTAAACTCAATGAGTTCTCCTTTTTTGTTTTCGGCAGTAACCGAAATCTCATTTCCATTTCTTACAACAGAAGTTACCTTGTGAGACACGTTAATGTTAAATTTCTGTTTTCTAAATACTTTGTTTAGTTCTTTAGACAAGCTAGAGTCCATTGTTGGAATAATTCGATCCATATATTCAATTACTGTTACATCTGAACCAAGACGTTTATAAACTTGACCTAATTCTAATCCAATAACTCCCCCACCAATAATGATCAAATGTTTAGGAATCTCCTTTAATTTCAATGCTTCTGTAGAAGTAATTATACGTTCTTTATCAACTTTAGCAAAAGGCAAGGTAGTTGGTTTACTTCCAGTTGCTATAATACTATATTTAGCTTCTATTTCTTCGTTTGTATCTCCACTAATCTTGATATGAGTAGCATCTTTAAAAGCTCCCATTCCATGGTAAACATCAATTTTATTTTTAGTCATTAAGAAATCAATACCTACAGTAGTTTGATCAACAACAGCTTGCTTCCGTCCAATCATTTTTTCTAAGTTTACTTTGATTTCTCCAGGGATTTCAATTCCATGAGTCTCAAAATGCTTTACAGCATCGTCGTAGTGATGTGAAGAATCTAGTAATGCTTTACTAGGAATACATCCAACATTTAAACATGTACCGCCTAAAGTCGCATACTTTTCTATAATAGCTGTTTTCATTCCTAACTGAGCACAACGTATGGCAGCTACATAACCACCCGGTCCGGACCCTATGATAGCAACATCATATGATTTCATAATAGTATTATTTTTAATTGAATAACAAAAATACAAACATATATTCAATGGAAGAATAATTTTGTATCTAAATATTAACGGCAGTTGTATGTTTAACTTCAGAAATCACAAACATGCTATGTGTACTGCCAATATGGTCTATGTTTGTGAGTTTAGAGACCATGAATTTGCGAAACGACTCCATATTTTCTACATGCACTTTAAGCAAGTAGTCATAATCACCACTCAAGTGATAGGCTTCTAATACTTCATCTATATTGACTACTTCTTTTTCAAATTGATTTACAAGTTCTTGAGAATGTTTCACTAGTTTAATGTGGCAGAAAGCAACAAAAGCCCTTCCAATACTTTGCTTATTGACTAAAGCAACATACTTATCAATAATCCCTGCCTTTTCAAGTTTTTTAATCCGCTCATAAACAGCTGTCACAGACATCTCAAGTTTAGAAGATAATTCCTTATTAGTTTGTTTTGAATCCTCCTGAAGAAGGTTTAAAAGCTTAGTATCGATTGCGTCAAGTTTCATTTGAAAAAAAATTCTAATTATTAATGTATCTAGTAAAAATATAAATTAATTATCTATATATAAACTAATATTTAGTTTTATTTACTGCAAACCAATATAGTTGTTGCATTTAATTCTAAAATTAATCAAATTTAAAAAAAAATAAAACTCACCAACATGGCTATTAAACCGGCAAATAAGATACAAGACTTACAATATTTTGGAGAATTTGGAGGGGTCAACCCGTCAATATCAGATGCGTCTACTTTCACTTTTAAGTCCGCAAAAACAATGTTTGATACGTTTGAAGGCAATGCAGATGGCTGTTATTTATATGCCAGGCACACCACCCCATCTAGCATGTACCTAGGAGAAGCGCTTGCTGCAATGGAAGGGACAGAAACAGCAAATGTTTCTGCTTCTGGAATGGGGTCAATTACTTCAGTTCTAATGCAATTATGTGCTGCTAATGATCACGTTGTTTCTAGCCGTACAATTTACGGAGGCACCTATGCCTTTCTGAAAAACTTTGCCCCTAGACTGAATATCTATACAAGCTTTGTTGACATCACAAATCTAAAAACTGTAGAAGCTGCAATTACAACTAAAACTACCGTGCTTTACTGTGAATCTGTAAGCAATCCGTTGCTAGAAGTAGCAGACATCCCTGGCTTGGCAAGACTTGCTAAAAAATACAACTTAAAACTTGTTGTAGACAACACATTTTCACCACTGTCAATATCTCCGAAAGAGCTTGGAGCCGATATTGTAATACATAGTTTGACCAAATTCATTAATGGTTCTAGCGATACAGTTGGAGGTGTTGTTTGTGGAACACAAGAAATGATAGACAGCTTAAAAAGTGTGATTGATGGGGCTGCCATGTTATTTGGTGCTACTATGGATAGTCTTCGTGCTTCTTCCATCCTAAAAAACCTTAGAACTCTTCACATACGAATCAAGCAACATAGCTTAAATGCGATGTACTTGGCTCAGAAATTTGAAAAAGACGGAGTGAAAACAGTCTATCCAGGTTTAAAATCACATCCCTCTCATACAATATTCAAAAGTATGATGAATACTGAATATGGATTTGGAGGCATGATGACGATCGATACGGGTAGCTTGGAAAAAGCGAATGCCTTAATGGAGTTAATGCAAAAAGAAAACTTAGGATACTTAGCTGTAAGCTTAGGGTTTTACAAAACCTTATTTAGCGCACCGGGGAGTTCTACTTCATCTGAGATCCCAGAAGAAGAACAAAAAGAAATGGGACTAACTGATGGGCTTATTCGGTTTTCAATTGGATTAGACAATGATATTGAACGCACTTACAATATGATGAAGGCCTGCATGAAAACTATTGGAGTGATTTCTTAAATTCCTTTAAGTCGAGTCCAAAAAGAGTTTAAAGATCCTCGGTTCACTTCGGGGGCATAAAACGGGGCCGCTTCCCAACGATCCTCTGTTTTTGTAATAGTAAATTTAAAAATAGTCGAGTTTGAATCTTCTTCGTCCATCAATGGATATCTCAGGTCTTTAAATAAATAAGTTTGAGAATCCGATGTTTCACTTAAATTATAGTACCCTCCACTGAACCAGGCAAGAGTTTCTAAATCTTTAGGCATATCGCCAATTAAATTATGATTCTTTGGGAGTTTGTGCCAGCGACTTACAGTTGGTTTGGTATCCAAAATTGAATAAAACCCAACGAAGTAAGCATCTTCTGTTTCTGCTATTCCGTACCATAGAAAGTTGTTCAGAATTGTCGGCTGAGTTTGAAAACGCAAATAATCAATCTGCTCATCCGCTAAAGATTGTTTATAAACGCCGTGAACATGGTATTTATTAACCAGTGTAAACATCATATATAGAGAACTAACTCCAAAACTTAGCTTTAAAAATAATCGACGTTTGGTTGAAGTTCGTTTAAAAAACATGACAACAATTAACAACCCTAAAAACGGAAGCGTATACAAAGGATCGGCAACCGAAATGTTATTAAACGCAACTCTATAGTTTGAAAAAGGCGCAAACAACTGGGTTCCATAAGCCGTAAAAGAATCTAAAATTGGATGGGTAAAAATTGAAGCGAAAAACAACCAAATCCACTCATTTTGAGTTGTTATTCCATAACGTTTACCTCGATTGTAAAGCCAAAAAACAAGCATTCCAAATACGAGAGCCCCTAGCAAGGCAAACAGGAACGAATGCATAAAACCTCTGTGGAAAGCCATCGAATCAATTTCATTATTATATAGTAATTTACCGATAAACACATCTAAATCTGGGACTGTACCTCCAATCGCTCCAAAAAGCAATGCACGATTACCTATCTTCTTTCCGAGAACGGCTTCGCCGCAAGCCGCACCTAATACTATTTGTGTTATTGAATCCATAATGAGGCTGTAAAAATACAATTATTGGAGCAATAGAATCTAAAAAAAACAATCAATTAATGATTTAGTTCTGTCTCAGAAAAATCATAAATAAAACCAGTCTAAATGAAAATTAAATACTACGTAATAGTAGTCTATCTTGACAACTTGCGTTGCTTCTTTAAAAATTGTATTATTACACATTATATGAAAGCGGCCACTGTTATACAACTTAAAAAAGAATTAGAAACTTTAAATGAAGACCATTTAAAGCAATTATGTTTACGACTTGCCCGTTTCAAAATTGAGAACAAGGAGCTACTCACATATCTATTATTTGAATCTGAAGATGAAGCCTTTTATATTGAAGGAATAAAAGAACAGACGGATCAATTATTTGAAGAAATAAATACTAAAAGTTATTTTTACATCAAAAAAAGCGTTCGTAAGATTTTGCGTTTGTTGAAAAAATATGCACGCTATTCAAATAGCAAAGAAACTGAAGTTGAACTCCTAATCTATTATTGTTACAAACTTCAAACCCTAAAGCCTTCCATAAATAACAACTTGACACTCACTAATATTTATCTTAAACAAATCGAAAATATAGAAAAGAAGATCATTAAACTACATGAAGATTTACAATTTGATTTCCGAGAAAAACTTGAACAATTGAACTTAAAACATTAAAATCATATAAATGAAAATATTAGGTATAGATATTGGAGGAACTGGTATAAAGGGTGCTATCGTAAATGCCAAAACAGGCGAATTGGTTAGTAAGCGATTGCGCATTCCTACTCCGAAGCCAGCAACGCCTGAAAATGTATCAGATAGCCTAAAAAAAATCATAAAAGAATTTGAATGGGTAGGGCCAGTGGGAGTTTCATTTCCAACCATAATAAAAAATGGTAAAGCAATGCACTATGGCAATCTTGATCCCTCATGGAAATCAACCCAAGTAGATACTCTATTTAAAAACACTACAGGAAATGACTATTACGTTGTTAATGATGCTGACGCAGCTGCTATGGGTGTTATGGAGTTTGGAATTGGGAAAAACAAAATGGGATTGGTTATAACGATAACTTTAGGGACTGGAATTGGCTCAGGTGTATTTTTTAATGGGCAGTTACTTTCAAATTTCGAACTCGGACGAATGTATGGTCGAAAAGGAGATATTATGGAGTATTTCGCTGCGGACTCAGCAAGAAAAAGAGAAGACTGGAGCTTTAAATCTTGGGGAAAACGAGTGAATTTTTTCCTAAATCATGTTGAAAATACATTTAATCCAGACTTAATAATAATAGGAGGAGGCGTGAGTAAAAAGATGAATAAATTTGAGGAATTTATCAGCATAAACACCCCAATAAAAGCAGCAGAATTAAAAAACAATGCTGGCATAATAGGAGCAGCTATTTTTGCTAAAAAAGCAGTTAAGAGCTGATTTTATTTTTAATACCATCTTAATATTTCAATCTAAATTGCTTCACTAATTTACATACGAACACACCTACAAAACAAGTCTATAAACTTATCACTAGCCCATAAACAATCAAATTTAACGAGATGCTTATTGCTGAAATTTCAATTGTAAAAAACCCAATGGTCTTATACCAAATTCCTTTTGAGTTTTCAAAACATCTAAGTAGAATCCAGAAGGAACTTTTTTTAGACTCTTGTCAATTTATTTCAAAGCAAGTCGAGCATGATTCAGACGCAACAATATCAGCTCACCCAATCGAATTATAACAAATAATTTACCAAGTGAAATAAATAAAGAAGAACCTAGAATATTTAGTATACAAAACACTTGAAAAATCAACAATTGGGTTCGATTCAGAAATCAATAAATTATTTAAGAATATTATAGATCAGCTCGTAGTATAAGTCTCTTGGTCCTAAGTTGGCACCCACCCCTTTACTTTTAGAATCATAAACACGTAAGGTTTCTAAAACCCCACTAATACGTTTCATTGGAAAATTTTTAGAAACTGTGATGTATTCGCTGACAAAGTAAGGATTAACCCCTAAAGCTTTAGATACGGCTGCAGGACTTTTATCGCTTACTGTGTGAAGTGTCATTAATTTAGTGAAATACATGTATAATATAGAAATTGTCAGAACAAAAGGGTGTTGTTTGTGGTTTTGCGCAAAGTAGTTTACAATTTGATATGCTTTTTTATGATCTAGATTGCCTATTGCTTTTTGTAACTCAAAATTATTAAAGTCTTTAGAGATCCCTATGTTTTCTTCAATAATTTCGGGAGTAACTTGTTTGTCAGACCCCACAATTATCTCTAGCTTATTAAGTTCATTTGCGATTTTACTGAGGTCATTCCCTAAAAACTCTGATAACATTAAAGCAGCTTTAGGAATGATCGTAATTTGTTTAGATTTTAAAAAATTCTGAATCCAAGATGGAACCTTGTCTTCGTATATTTTTTTACTATCAAATATCACACCCGATTTAGAAAGCAATTTGTAAAGTGCTTTTCGTTTATCTAAAGTTTTATATTTATAATTAATTACTAAAACCGTAGAGGGTTGAGGATTCTTAACGTAATCAACAAGCTGATCAATTGTTTTAATAAGGTTTTGCGCCTCTTTTACGATTACAACTTGTCGCTCAGCCATCATAGGATAGCGCTTTGCATTAGATATTATATCTTGAATTGAAACCTCTTTCCCATACAACACAACTTGATTAAACCCTTTTTCTTCCTCTAGTAGTACATTAGACTCTATATAATCAGAAAGCAAATCAATATAATAGGATTCCTCGCCCATTAAAAAATAAATAGGTGATATCTTACCTCCTTTTATGTCATTTATTAGCTGGTTAATCGAATTCATTCAAAAAAAATTACCAAATTTGTAGTGTGCAAGATCTAAATTTTCCATCATATACGTTCAGGCTCAAAAATAGCGAAAATAATATTCATATTTTTGATGTAATACGTAAAAAATTTGTTCTCCTCCAACCCGAAGAATGGGTAAGACAACATTGTATTCATTTTTTGACCAATGAAAAAAAATACCCCATTAGCCTTATTAATGTTGAAAAAGTAGTACATATAAACGGACTCAATAAACGCTATGATGTTGTGGTCTATAATCCTGATGGAAGTATTCATCTAATTATTGAATGCAAAGCACCTAAAGTGAAAATATCTCAGTCAGCATTTGATCAAATAGCTAGATATAATTTAGCTTTAAAAGCCTCTTTTTTAATGGTCACCAATGGATTAAATCATTATTTTTGCACCATGGATCACAACTTGGGCGCCTATAATTTTTTAAAAGATCTTCCGAGTTACACTAATAAAAAGGTTTGAAACTAGCTATTGTCATACTTAATTGGAATGGAAAAACGCTTTTAGAGATGTTTCTACCCTCAGTTATTGAACACTCATCAGACCACGATATCTATGTTGTTGACAATGCTTCAACAGATAAATCCATAGAGTTTTTAGAATCAAAACACCCTTCGATTAATTGTATTAAACTCAGCGAAAATATCGGATATGCAGCTGGATATAACGAAAGTCTAAAGCAAATTAATGCAGACGTCTATTGTTTGTTGAACTCTGATGTAGAAGTTACAAAAAACTGGTTGACGTCTGTTATAGATATTTTTCAGACCGAAGCCGATACGCATATTGTTCAGCCTAAAATATTAGACTACAACAAGAAAAACTACTTTGAATATGCAGGTGCCGGCGGAGGCTTTATAGATCAGTTAGGCTACCCCTATTGTAGAGGGCGTATTTTTGACTGTGTTGAAGAAGACAAAGGGCAGTATGATGACCGTACAGAAATATTTTGGGCATCTGGAGCCTGCTTATTTATAAGAGCTTCTTCTTTTAAAGCTTTAAAGGGGTTTGACAATACGTTTTTTGCACACATGGAAGAAATTGATTTATGTTGGCGTGCAAAAAATAAAGGCTTTAAGATAGAATATACAGGAGCATCAACCGTATACCATGTTGGAGGAGCTAGCTTAAATAATTCTAATCCGAAAAAAACCTATTTAAACTTCAGAAACAGCCTTTATGCACTGGTAAAGAACTCACAAAACCAACTGATCATTGTTGTTTACCTTCGATTAGTACTTGATGGACTCGCTGGATTACGTTTTCTATTTCAAGGAAAATTTAAACACATAATTGCAATTATTAAAGCACACGGAAGTTTTTACCGAGCGCTTCCTCAACTTATAAAGCTAAGAGAACAAACAATTAAGACTACTCCCATTAAAGACCTACTCCCGTCCATTGTTTGGTCACATTTTATACTAAAAGTTAAACACTATAATAAAATACATAAATAATTAACTAAAAAGTCGACTTTAAAAAAAATAAATTTTATAAATTTACGTTGTAATATCAAACTCTGTTAAAAATGAAAAAATTATATGCATTATTGTTAACCACTTCTATTATGTTGGTGTCATGTGGTCCAAATAAAGAATTAGTGGCTGCCCAAGTAAAATTAAAAAACACTCAAGATTTATTAAATACTGCCACTGTAAAACTAAACAGTTGTTTATCAGATAAAGCTGTTTCAGATGCCAGTTTAAACGCTTTAAGGGATCAATTGAACGACCTAAGAAAAACGAATGATGCCTTAATCACTAACACAAAAGAAATAACTCTTTTAACAGCTAAAGGCGCTGATAACTTAGAAAAAACCCTAGAAAGTCTTCAAGAAAGAGATTTGAAAATTAATAGATTACAAGATGCGATTACAAGAAAAGACAGTGTAACCCTAGCAATTGTATCTAGTTTGAAAAAATCTGTTGGTATTGATGATCCAGACATTGAAATTAATGTTGAAAAAGGGGTTGTATTTATATCAATTGCAGATAAATTACTATTTAAAAGTGGTAGCTTTATTGTGACTGAAAAGGCAAAAACTGTTTTAGAAAAAGTGGCTAAAGTAATTTCTGATAAACCAGATTTCGAAGCCATGATTGAAGGTCACACAGATAGTCAATCCTACTCAAACGGAATCTTAGTTGACAACTGGGACCTAAGTGTTAAGCGCTCTACTTCTATTATTAGAGAATTGCAAACAATGGGTGTGAATCCATCACAATTAATTGCTGCAGGAAGAAGTAGTTACGTTCCTTTAACTGATAACGATACAGCTCTAAATAGATCGAAAAATAGAAGAACACGCGTTGTTGTAATGCCAAAAATTGATCAGTTCTATGAAATGATCGAAAGTGAAATGAAAGCTCTTTCTGGCCAATAAATAAATAAAAGTATTTATTAAAGCCCACCGTTTTGGATGGGCTTTTTATTTGATAGCTAATAGCTTTATTTTATATTTGCTAAAAAGCTTTAACATCCTACAATGAAAATATCATACAACTGGTTAAAACAATTTATAAAAATTGACTGGAGCGCTGAGAAAACCTCAGAGCTTCTTACTGATCTAGGATTAGAAGTTGAAGGAATAGATGTTTTTCAATCCATCAAGGGGGCATTAAAAGGAATCGTCGTTGGACATGTATTAACATGTGAACAGCATCCAAATGCAGATAGATTAAAAATTACAACAATTGATGTTGGAGAAAAACTGCCACTAAATATTGTTTGTGGTGCGCCTAATGTAGCCAAAGGTCAAAAAGTAGCAGTAGCTAAAATAGGAACTACTTTGTACAATAATGAAGGAGAAGTTTGGACCATAAAAAAAGGTAAAATAAGAGGTGAAGAAAGCCATGGAATGTTATGCGCTGAAGATGAAATTGGATTAGGTAAGTCCCATGACGGAATTATGATATTGGAGGCAGCCTTAGAAATCGGAACGGCCCTAGCGGATCATTATAATTTTGAAGATGATTTAGTATACGAAATTGGACTGACTCCAAACCGATCAGATGCAATGAGTCATTATGGAGTCGCACGAGATCTGATGGCTGGGCTATCGCAGCATGGGATTAATACCAAATTAATAAGTCCTTCTGTATCAGGGTTTCACATAGACAATAGAGGTCTGAAAATCGATATTAATGTTGATGATAAAATTAAAGCTCCTAGATATTGTGGATTAACCATCTCAAATATTGTTGTCAAAGATTCGCCACAATGGTTGCAAAATCGACTTAAATCTATAGGATTAAGTCCAATTAATAACATTGTGGATACCACTAACTATGTTTTGCATGATTTAGGTCAACCGCTTCATGCATTTGATGCAGATAAAATTACTGGTAAAAAAATTAACATTAAGACTGTAAAATCGGGGACGAAATTTATTACTTTAGACGGCGTTGAACGTAGTTTACATGAAGAAGATCTAATGATTTGTGACCAAGATAAACCTTTATGTATTGCAGGTGTTTTTGGAGGTGAAAACTCAGGTGTTACGCAAAGTACATCTTCAATATTTTTAGAGAGCGCCTATTTTAATCCAATAAGTATCCGAAAAACCGCTAAAAGACACGCTTTAAATACAGATGCTTCTTTTAGATTTGAACGCGGTATTGACCCTAATATTACCAAATACGCACTTAAAAGAGCAGCCTTGTTAATTGCTGAAATTGCTGGAGGTAAAATAACTAGCGATTTAATTGACGAATACCCCAATAAAATTGAAGACTCTCAAGTATTTTTAAGTTTTGATAAAACATATAAATTAATAGGGCAAGAGATCCCTAAAGAAACCATTAAGAGTATTCTTAGCGCTTTAGAAATTAAGGTTAATAACATCACAGAAACTGGATTGGGACTTACAATCCCAGCATATAGGAACGATGTACAAAGAGAAGTTGATGTTATTGAAGAAATTCTAAGAGTTTATGGCTACAATAACATTGGCATTACTAATAAATTAAATGCGTCTATTTCAAATACTTCAAAATTTGAAAATCACAAAATTGAAAATATTGTTGCAAATCAACTTGTAGGTCAAGGTTTTTATGAAATCATGACTAATTCCTTAACTACTGACAAATACAATTCAATTAGTGAGCAATTAGACCCTGACAACAACGTAAAAATATTAAATCCTTTAAGTACTGACTTATCTATCATGCGTCAATCTCTAATTTTTTCAGGATTAGAAACTTTAGCCTTTAATATTAACCGTCAACAGAGTGATCTAAAGCTTTTTGAATTTGGAAAAACTTATCATGATTTTGACGACCAAAAAGAGGAATTTAATCACTTATCCATTTTAATAACAGGAAATAAGACTGAAAAACGTTGGAATTCTAAAAAAACTGAGGTTGGTTATTTTTACTTAAAAGGACTTGTTACAGGAATTTTTGATCGTTTAGGCATCAAAAAATTTAAAAGCCTGCCATTATCAAATGATATTTTCAGTGAAGGTCAGCAATTAAGCGTAGGGAAACATTCTCTTGTTGAATTTGGAAGTTTAAAAACTAATGCGCTTAACACCTTTGGAATCTCACAAAATGTTTTTTGTGCTAACTTTAATTGGAATAACCTGTTAAAAGTAATCAATCAAAATACCATAAAGTTCAAAGACATCTCTAAATATCCTGAGGTTAAAAGAGATCTTTCATTATTAATCGATGAAGATATAACTTTTGAGAAACTATATAAACTAGCAAAACAATCAGAAAATAACTATTTAAAAGACATTAATCTGTTTGATGTTTACAGAGGTGATAAATTAGAAAATGGTAAAAAGAGTTACTCCATTAGCTTCACACTTCAAGACAATAAGCAAACGCTTAAAGATTCTCAAATTGATAAAATAATGTCAAAAATACAAAAACGTTTTGAATCAGAGTTAGGCGCTGAACTTCGATAACTAACCTTCTTTAGCAGCTAAATAGCGTTCCGCATCTAATGCAGCCATACACCCGGTGCCCGCAGCAGTAATAGCCTGTCTGTATACGTGATCAGCGGCATCGCCACTTACAAAAACTCCGTCAACGTTTGTCTTTGATGTTCCTGGGTTATTAATTATATAGCCTGTTTCATCTAATTTTAAAAAACCATTGAAAATATCAGTGTTAGGCTTATGACCAATGGCAACAAAGAATCCTGTAGCAGGGATGTCAATCAATTCATTGGATTGATTATTTTTTGCTCTTACACCTGTTACTACTTGTCCGTCTCCGAGAACTTCTTCTGTTTCTGTATTAAATAAAATGGTAATATTCTCAGTGTTTTTGACACGACTTGCCATGATTTTAGAAGCTCTAAACTCGTCACGTCTTACCAGCATTGTCACTTTGGCACACAGCTTAGATAAATAATGTGCTTCTTCGCATGCTGAATCCCCAGCCCCAACAATTACAACTTCTTGGTTTTTATAAAAGAACCCATCACAAACGGCGCAAGCAGAAACACCTCCACCTAGTTTTAAGTATTTTTGTTCAGACTCTATTCCTAAATATTTAGCAGTAGCTCCCGTTGAAATAACCACTGTTTCACAATGAATTTCTTTAGTTCCGTTGATCCAAACTTTATGTTCAGAACCTGAAAAATCAACTTTAGTCACCCATCCGTCTCTTACGTCAGTACCAAATCTTTCAGCTTGTGCTTGAAGCTCCAACATCATTGCAGGACCTGTGATACCATCAGGATAACCAGGAAAATTCTCAACATCGTTTGTGGTTGTTAATTGACCACCGGGTTGAGTTCCTTGATATAAGACAGGGAACATATTGGCACGAGCGGCGTAAATAGCAGCAGTATATCCTGCAGGCCCAGAGCCAATAATCATACATTTTACAGATTCAATAGTATCAGACATGTTTTTTAATATTTAGTTTACAAAAATAGACGTTTTAACGAAAAATCAAACCTTAAGTTATTAACAGTTAATTTAAAAATTGTAGACTAATTCATAACATTATTATTAGGGTTGAATAATCCTAAACCAAGAAAATAATCTTAACTTTGTTAAAATTGAAAAGAAAAAGATATGCTAATTATAGGTATTGGGGGGGGGACTGGAAGTGGAAAAACTACTGTAGTAAATCAAATTATTTCTGAGTTTCCAAAAGGAGAAGTACAAGTAATATCTCAAGATTCTTACTACAAAGATACCTCCCATTTAACTTTTGAAGAACGCTGTAAAATCAACTTTGATCACCCACAGTCTATTGATTTTGAGCTTCTTGAGTTTCATCTAAAACAGCTAAGAGAAGGCAAAAGTATTGACCAGCCTGTGTATTCGTTCAAAACACACAACCGGACAGGAAACACAGCGCTTACAGAGCCTAAAAAAGTAATTATTGTTGAAGGAATATTAATTTTATCAAATACCCAACTAAGATCAATTTTTGATATTAAGATCTTTGTTCATGCCGATAGTGATGAGCGATTAATGCGGAGATTGAAAAGAGATATCGCAGAAAGAGGACGTGATTTAGATGAAGTACTTGAACGCTACCAAACAACCCTTAAGCCAATGCATGAGCAGTTTATTGAGCCGATGAAAGCGTTTGCAGACATCATAATTCCTAACAACCACTTTAATTCCGTGGCTGTAAACGTAGTGAAGTCAATTATAAACGAACAACTCTAATGCTAAATAAGATAAAAAGGGGGGTAATGCTTCTAAAACCGCTTAAAAGCATCTATGTACTAACGTTGATAGCATTTATAATTTGGATGACATTTTTTGATGCCAATTCTTGGCTTATTCATGGAGACTTGAATGATGAGATTAATGACTTAGATTCAAAAATCGAGTTTTATAATAGTGAAATAGTAAAAGATCAAAAAGAAATAAACACACTCAATTCTACAAATGGAATTGAAAAATATGCTCGAGAGCATTATAAAATGAAAAAGGACAACGAAGTCATTTACATCATTGAAGACCAAGATAGTTTAAAGAACAAAACAAATGAGTAAGGCATCTCTTTTTGAAAATTTTGAATCTACTTCTGAAAAGCAGTGGAAGCAAAAGATTCAATTTGAACTGCAAGGTAAAGACTTTAACGACACCTTGGTATGGAAATCTATTGAAGAAATTGATGTCAAACCATTTTATCATTCAGAGTCCTATTCAAAATGTCCTGAAATTGACTATAATTCTTCAGACTGGAATATTGGTCATTCTATATTTGTTAATTCGGTTGAAAAAAGTAACACAAATGCTATAAATCTTATTGAGAGTGGTGTTGAGAGTTTATACTTTATAATCCCTCTAGAACTAATTTCTATTGAAGCGCTTTTAGAAAACATCGATTTAAGTCACATACCTATTTACTTTGAGACTTTATTTATTTCAGAGAAATTTACAGAAAAATTACAGCAATATTCCGCCAAAAAAAATACAAAATTTTATATCCTAAATGACCCAATCGGGCAGCTTTCTAAATCAGGTAACTGGTTTGAAAACTTAAAATCTGATATAGAAAACTTAAATAAAATTCTCGTTTCTGGAAACGAACTTAAAGGAGTTGTTTCGGTAGATTTAGGAATATTTCAAAATGCAGGTAGTAGCATGGTACAACAGTTAGCCTATACCCTAGCCCATGTGAATGAATATTTAAACCTGTTTAACAGTAAACCTATAAAGTCGATTGTATTTAAAGTGTCGGTAGGAGGTAATTACTTTTTTGAAATTGCAAAAATTCAAGCGCTTAGACTGTTATGGCAAAGTCTAACCAAAGACTACGGGGTGTCAATTGAATGCCATATAATTAGTCAACCAAGCAAGCGTAACAAAACAATTTACGATTATAATACTAATATGTTACGCACAACTACCGAATGTATGAGCGCAATATTAGGCAGTTCGGATACTATTATCAATATGCCCTATGACCACCTCTACCACAAAGACAATGAATTTGGAGACCGGCTATCTAGAAATCAATTATTAATTCTTAAAAATGAAAGTTATTTTGATGTAGTTTCTAACCCAACAGAAGGTGTTTATTACATTGAAACTCTCACAAAAAGACTCGCTCAAAAGGCCTTGGAGTTATTTAAAGATATTGAAAAAGAAGGAGGCTACTTAAAACTATTAAAAGAAGGCATTATCCAGCGTAAAATTAAAGTACATGCACTAAAAGAACAACTTTCTTATGATGAAGGAAGCGAAGGACTTTTAGGAACACATTTTCAAGAAAATACTTCTGATAAAATGAAAGCTGAATTGGAGCTATACCCATTTGTAAAACAAAATATCAGAAAAACTATTTTAGAACCAATAGTTCCAAGACGAATTACAGAAAAATTGGAACAAAAACGGCTAAAGGATGAGTAGAAAAAATATCCAACATATCGTACTTGAAGGTTTAAAGTCAAAAAATACTGAAAAAGTCAACTTTAACACTGCAGAAACTATTGACCTCAAATCTCGCTATTCCAAAAGCGACATAGAAAGCTTAGAGCACTTGAACTTTCCAGCTGGAAAAGCACCATTTCTAAGAGGCCCTTACAGCACTATGTATGTTCAACGTCCTTGGACTATACGTCAATATGCTGGCTTTTCAACAGCTGAAGATACCAATGACTTTTATAAAAGAAATTTAAAAGCGGGACAAAAAGGTTTGTCTGTAGCATTTGACCTTCCGACACACAGAGGCTATGATAGTGATCACGATCGTGTCGTTGGAGATGTAGGGAAAGCTGGAGTTGCTATCGATTCCGTTGAGGATATGAAGCTCCTTTTTAATGAAATTCCATTGAACAAAATGAGTGTTTCAATGACTATGAATGGAGCTGTTTTACCTATTATGGCCTTTTATATTGTAGCAGCTCAAGAACAGGGTGTTAAACTGGAAGATTTAAGTGGTACAATTCAAAATGATATTTTGAAAGAGTTTATGGTAAGGAATACCTATATATACCCTCCAGAGGACTCCATGAAAATTGTATCAGATATTTTTGAATATACGAGTAAGCACATGCCAAAGTTTAACAGCATTAGTATTTCAGGCTACCACATGCAAGAAGCAGGTGCCACCGCCGATATTGAATTGGCTTACACATTGGCAAACGGACTTGAATATATTCGTAAAGGACTAAAGGCAGGGCTGGATATTGATACTTTTGCTCCACGTTTATCCTTTTTCTGGGGAATTGGAATGAATCATTTTATGGAAATTGCCAAACTAAGAGCTGCACGTATGTTATGGGCAAAAATAGTTAAGGAATTTAATCCGAAAAATCCTAAATCTCTCGCTTTAAGAACCCACTGTCAAACAAGCGGATGGAGCTTAACAGAGCAAGACCCATTTAATAATGTAGCACGGACTTGTATTGAAGCAACTGCCGCTATTTTTGGAGGCACCCAAAGCTTACACACAAATGCCCTTGATGAAGCCATCGCATTACCTACTGATTTTTCAGCAAGGATTGCAAGAAACACACAACTGTATTTACAAAAAGAAACTAAAATAACTAAAACAGTTGACCCTTGGGCAGGAAGTTACTACATAGAAAAACTAACTCACGAAATTGCCGAAAAAGCGTGGAGTCATATTGAGGAGGTGGAATCCTTAGGGGGAATGACTTCCGCCATTAAATCAGGCGTACCAAAACTGAGAATTGAAGAAGCTGCAGCCAGAAAGCAAGCGAGAATAGATTCAGGTCAAGACATTATAGTGGGGGTAAATAAGTTTCAATTAAAAACCGAGGACCTATTACACATTTTAGAAGTGGATAACGAACTTGTAAGAGCCCAACAAATTGATCGATTAAACCATATAAAATCAACTCGAGATATAAAAAAGGTAAAAAATATTTTAGAAAATTTAACAAAAGCTGCTTCAGATGGCTCTGGAAATTTATTAGCTTTAGCAGTAGAGGCTGCCCGTTTACGTGCCACGCTAGGCGAAATTAGCGATGCATTAGAACAAAAATTCGGGAGATATAAAGCAGAAACTAAAACCTTTTCAGGCGTGTATAGTAAGGAAATAAAAAATGATGTATCATTTGAAAAAGCTAGAAAATTAGCGGATCAGTTCTCAAAAAATGAGGGCAGACGTCCTCGAATTATGATTGCAAAAATGGGACAAGATGGCCATGACAGAGGTGCAAAAGTTGTAGCCACAGGCTATGCCGACCTAGGATTTGATGTGGATATTGGTCCCTTATTTCAAACAGCTGAAGAAGCTGCTAAGCAAGCAGTAGAAAACGATGTTCATATCTTAGGAGTATCCTCATTGGCGGGAGGACATAAGACCTTAGTGCCAAAAGTGATTGACGCACTCAAAGCCTATGGAAGAGACGATATTATGGTAATTGTGGGAGGAGTAATTCCTAAACAAGACTATCGCTATTTGTTTGACGCAGGGACTATTGCTGTATTTGGACCAGGAACAAAAATTAGCGATACTGCAATTAGCGTGTTAGAAATTCTAATAAATTAAATAAATCATATCCAATTCTTTTTAAAAGTAAGTTATATATAAAATTACAGGACTGATTTGCAACAGTAAAATACCCAAAAAAATAGTTATACAAAAAGATTGAAATTATCTCAACTATATTTTAATAAAAAAGGATTAAAAAAATTATTACTACACTTGTTAAATTCAGTTTAAAAATTGGTAAAAATCTTAACTAATTTGAGTTTTTTTCTTGCTAAATAATCGTATTTTTACACATATAACATTTCAAATAATGGGTAAACTAGTTGCTATTGCTAATCAAAAAGGAGGTGTCGGTAAAACCACTACTACGGTGAATCTTGCCGCTTGCCTTGGTGCTTTAGATAAAAGGGTTTTATTGATCGATGCTGATCCTCAAGCAAATGCTTCTTCTGGTTTAGGGGTTGATGTTGACAATATTGAACTAGGAACTTATCAGCTCTTAGAACACAATTGTACTGCAAAAGAAGCGATACAAAAGACCTCTGCAACCAATGTTGATATAATCCCAGCTCATATAGACTTAGTCGCAATTGAAATTGAATTAGTTAATATGGAACAACGTGAGTACATGTTGAAGGAAGCCATAGAACCTATCAAAGAGAACTATGATTTCATTCTTATTGACTGTGCTCCGTCTTTAGGCTTACTGACGTTAAATGCGCTTACAGCAGCTGACTCCGTAATAATCCCTATACAATGTGAATACTTTGCTCTTGAAGGACTAGGTAAGTTATTAAATACAATTAAAAGTGTTCAAAAAATACATAATAAATATTTAGATATTGAAGGGTTACTCCTAACAATGTATGACTCTAGGTTACGGCTGTCAAATCAAGTAGTTGAGGAGGTTCAAAATCATTTCTCAGAAATGGTTTTCAAAACCATCATACAGCGAAATGTTAAACTCGGTGAAGCCCCAAGCTATGGTGAGAGCATAATTTATTATGATGTAAATAGTAAAGGTGCCACAAATTACTTAAGTTTGGCTAAAGAAATTATCAGTAAACAGTAATATAATGGCCAAAGCTATTAAAAAACAAGTCTTAGGACGTGGTCTTGCAGCTCTATTGCAAGACTCAGAAACAGACCAATCTAAAAAAGAAAGCCTAATAAAGAGTCCTCAAGCAGGAACTATAGTTGAGTTAGAACTTGAACTTATAGAATTAAATCCTTTTCAACCAAGAACACAATTCAAAGAAGAAAGTATTCGCGATCTAGCAACGTCAATACAAGAACTTGGAGTCATACAGCCGATAACAGTTCGCAAAACAACGGACACTAACTTTCAGATAGTTTCTGGTGAACGCCGTTTAAGAGCGACAATATTACTAGGGTTAAAAACAATCCCTGCATACATAAGAATTGCTAATGACCAAGAAGCTCTAGAAATGGCGTTAGTTGAAAATATTCAACGTCAAGATTTAGATCCAATTGAAATTGCTTTAAGCTATCAGCGCTTAATGGATGACGTAAAGCTGACTCAAGAACAAATGAGTCAACGAGTCGGAAAAAAACGTTCGACTATTGCAAATTATTTGAGATTATTAAAACTAGAGCCCTTAATTCAAACAGGAATGCGAGACGGTTTTATTTCAATGGGGCACGGAAGGGCGATCATAAACGTTAATTCTCACTCTGATCAAATTAAAATATATAAGGAGATTCTGTCAAAGAAACTTTCTGTTAGAGCAACTGAAAATATAGTAAAAGACTACAACAATCCTAAAGTTCTAAAAACACCAACAACAAATGACCTTCCAGAATTTGTGAAAGATGGCGTCCCAAAAATCGCCGCCTATTTTGGACACAAAATCAATGTAAAAATGGATAAAAATGGAAATGGAAAAATTCTAATTCCTTTTCATTCTAAAGAAGACTACGTCCGAATCTTAAAACTATTAAAAAGTGATTCATAATTATTATTTATTCTTAATATTTATCACTTACTCATGGTCGAACTTTGCTCAAACGCCAATAGAGACTAAGATTATAATTGAACAAAAACAACCCGTTAGCTATAAAATTGATCCATTATCTCCTGCTAGAGCCGCATTCTATTCCGCAGTTATTCCTGGACTAGGACAAGCTAGAAATAAAAAATACTGGAAAATTCCAATTGTATATGGTGCAATAGGAACCGGGATCTATTTTTATTTAGATAATAATAAGGTTTTTAAACGCTATAGAAATGCATACAAAAGGAGATTAGCAGGTTTTACTGATGATGAGTTTTATGGTCTAAACAGTACCCCTATTTTATCTAATGAAGCACTGATAAGAGCTCAAGAAACTTTAAGGCGAAATAAAGAATTGTCGCTTTTAATTACTATTGGATTGTATGCCTTAAATATAATAGATGCAAATGTAGATGCCCATTTGTTACAATATAATATGGATACCAATTTAGCCGTGAAACCATATCTTGATTTTGACACTCCCGATAATTCAGTGCAACTTGGATTGTCCTTAAATATTAAATTTTAATATGAAAATAGCACTACTAGGATACGGAAAAATGGGAAAAGTGATAGAATCTATTGCGCTAAGCCGTGGACACGAAATAACTTTAAAAATTGATAAAGACAGCGAAAATTATGATCTTAATTCAGTAGATGTAGCAATCAATTTTAGTACACCAGAATCAGCTGTTGAAAACATCCGTAAAGCACTCGTGAATAATGTACCTATTATTTCTGGTACTACGGGCTGGCTTTCAGAACTAGAATCTATTGAAGCGCTTTGTAAAGATAAGGGAGGTGCTTTTATTTATGCTTCTAATTTTAGTTTGGGAGTTAATATTTTTTTTGAACTCAATAAGTCTTTAGCTAAAATGATGAAGAATTTTATTGACTACAATGTAGAGCTTGAAGAAATTCATCACAAACAAAAACTAGACGCTCCTTCGGGAACCGCAATTACGCTAGCTGAAGGTGTTATAGAAAACAGCGATTATAATTCTTGGGAATTAGCACCAGCTAAAGACTCAAAAAAGTTAAAAATTATTGCGAAAAGGTATGATAATGTACCTGGCACACACACCGTGAATTACAACTCTAATATTGACCAAATTTCACTCACACACACTGCTCACAACAGAAAAGGGTTTGCATTAGGCGCGGTCGTAGCTGCAGAATGGATTATTGGCAAAAAAGGGGTTTATACAATGAATGACGTCTTGAATATTAAATAACAAACTCTAACTGTAATAAAAGCAGTTAATTAATAAAAAAAATATGGATTTAGTACAGTGGCTTATATTTTTCATGGTGATTCAATTGATACATGGGCTTGGAACTTGGAAATTATACGTAAAGGCAGATCGAAAATCTTTCGAAGCTTTTATTCCGATTTACAACGGCCTAGTTTTAATGAAGATTATAAACCGACCTAGCTGGTGGGTCGCCCTTCTATTTATTCCTGTAATTAATGTAATAATGTTAATTATTATATGGGTTGAAACTGCTAGAAGTTTTGGGAAAAACAATTATATAGATACCATTTTGTCAGTATTAACTTTAGGCTTTTATTCCTATTACCTTAATTACTTCACTGACGTAAAGCATATTAAAGATAGAAGTTTGATTCCGAAGTCAAGTTCTGGAGAATGGGTGAGCTCAATATTATTTGCTATTGTTGCTGCGACTATAGTACATACTTATTCTCTTCAACCTTATGTCATCCCTTCTTCTTCACTAGAAAAATCGTTATTAGTTGGTGACTTTTTAATTGTGAGTAAAATGCACTACGGTCCAAGAATTCCAATGACTACAGTGGGCATGCCAATGGTTCACGATACAATTCCAATTTTAAATAAAAAATCGTACCTCTTTAATGACCGAATTGAAGAAAACAAAACGTCTTGGATTAACAAACTACAACTACCCTACCTAAGAATTCCAGGCTGGGAAACCATTAAACGTAACGAAATAGTAGTCTTTAATCAACCAGCGGATACGTTGCAAGACATGAATGACTTTACTCCTGATAGAAACTACTACAAGCCAATTGACAAAAAAACAAATTTGGTAAAACGTTGTGTAGCAATTGCTGGAGACACCTTAGAGATTAGAGAGGGGTATGTCTATATAAACGGCATTCAAAACACGCTTCCTTTCCGTGCAAAATTACAGTTTAGCTATGAAGTCACATTAAAGCCTGGTAAATCATTCGAAAGGAGTATTATTGAGCAATTAAAGACAAGATATGATATTACAGATGGTATTTACCAATCGGGAAATAAAATAATTATTCCTGCTGCATCAGATGAAGCTGTGAGCGTATTTAAAAACCACCCAAGTGTTGCTAGTATTGATAAATACATTCAACCCAAGGGAGAGCGAGATGCATTAAAATTTCCTCAAGACCCTAGTTACGATTGGAATCGTGATTTTTTTGGTCCGCTATATATCCCTGAAAAAGGAAAAAGTATGACTGTCAGCTTAAATAACATTGCCGTTTACAAACGACTCATTACAGAATATGAAGGAAATAAATTAGCAGTAAAAGGTAATCAAATATTCATAAACGGAAAATTAACTGACTACTACACATTTAAACAAAACTATTATTGGATGATGGGTGATAACCGTCACAATTCTATTGATGCACGTAGATGGGGCTTTGTGCCGTTTAATCATGTGGTAGGAAAACCAGTATTCATTTGGATGAGCTGGAATACTAACGGTAAAGGTTTTGATAAAATACGTTGGGAGCGTCTCTTTTCCACAGTTCATCCTGATGGCGAACGCACTTCTTATTTCAAACATTTCTTAGTTCTATTAGTCTTCTGGTATGGATATCGTAAATGGCGCAAACGAAAAAATAAATCTGTCTAATTCAAGTGTATGACACTACTTTACCCGACGTATTTTCCAAACATAATTTCATATATAGTAATGGCGCATGCTGAAAAATTAGTGTTTGAGGTGCAGGATTCTTACCAGAAACAAACTTATAGGAATCGCTGCTACATATGTGGGGCCAATGGAAAGTTAGGGTTGCACATACCTGTCAAATACTCACAAAAAAATAGACAAAACACTAGCGAAATCTTGATTGACAATTCTAGTAACTGGCAATCTATACATTGGAAGTCATTAGAAAGTGCTTACAAAACATCCCCTTATTTTGAATATTATCAAGATGATCTTGTTTCTCTATTCACAACAAAAAAAGAATCTCTGTTAGGGTTCAATCTTGAATGCATTGAAATTATAAATAGTTGCTTAAATTTAAGTATCAAATACTCAAAGTCGTTAGAGTTTAACAAAGAAAAACAACAAAAAGAATATCGGTATTTAGTAAATGCCCGAAAAGAAAGTGAAATCAAAATAAATCCGTACATACAAGTGTTCCAAGAAAAACACGGTTTTATAAACAACCTTAGTATTTTAGACTTACTATTTAACGAAGGTCCAAATGCAAAGTCTTATATACAGATACAAGCTTTAACGTTTTAATCTTCTATTGTAAACTCTGACATAATTGGAAAATGATCAGAATAAGGAAGCTCGTTAAAGGAAGAAAACTTCCCAACTTTAATTCTGGGGTCAGCCAAAATAAAATCAATTCTAAAAGGGAAATATTTGAATTTAAAGGTGCGACCAAACCCAGTCCCCGCTACCTCAAAAGCGTCTAACATTTCTGATTTTAGAATTCTGTAGACATATGAATAGATCGTATTGTTAAAATCTCCACACAGTAGGGCTTTATAAGGCGATTTAGACATATGACTCGCCACTAACTCAGCTTGATGTTGTTGTGCCTTAAAAGTAACCCCTAGACGGCTTAAAAGCTTGTTTGACTGCTTTGAGTCAAAGGTTTCAACATTAGGATTAATTCCCGAAGACTGAAGATGAAGGTTATAAACACGAATTGTGTCAGACTTGAAAATAATATCTGCGAAAATGGCATTGTTAGAGGAATCAGGAAAATCGATAGTACCGGAACTAACTATTTGATGCTTCGAGAAGATTGCCAGTTTGGAAGAATATCTGGAGGAATTGGCAGTGAAGTAAGAATAAGAATAAGACTTGAAATTTAGATCCGTACTGGAATCATATTCTTGAAAACATAATACGGAAGGAGATTTTTCTAATAAAAAATTTTGAATCTTTTGAGGAATATCTGGTTCATCAATCCAGTCGTATAAATTAAAAAGACGGACATTATAGCTCATCAAAGAAAAACTAGATTCAGAGGATACTGTTACTGTTGAGAATTTATAAAAAGACAAAATATAATTGTAGCCTAACAACAAAACTAGGACAGAAAGAAGCAACTGTTTTTTTAATTTCACAAGCCAATAGACACCAAAGGCGATATTAAGAATAATAAGCAAAGGTACAGAGAGACTTAAAACAGATAAAAACGAAAATATGTTTGGAGGAACATATGACAAACCATATGAAAGAAGCAACAAGACAGCAACAACTGAATTTATCAGAAACACTAGCTTATCTATAATGTTTAAGTTTTTCAAAATGGTTTTATTTACCTGCTCTGAATAAAAAATCTTTTTCTACTTGGGTTAAACTTTCGTAACCACTTTTACTTATTTTATCAAGAATAAGGTCAATTTGCTTTTGATGCGTAAAACGATCAAATTCTTCCTTATTCTTTCCAGCAAAAGAGGAGTTTTTGTTATTCGTTTTTTTGTGAACCGTTTTTAAATTAGATTTTGACTTAGAAAAATAAGCGGTAACTTTATCTATAAATTCCCCCATATCAATTCCTTTTTGAAATTGTCTAGCGTAAAGATAACCTAGAATATAACCTCCAAAATGTGCAATAGTACCACCTGAATTCTGAGAAAATAACCCTGGAATATCAAGAACAACCAATGCAATACCGATGTATTTTAATGGAAACTGAAACGTAAAGAAACGAACCTCTTTAATAGGTAAGTAAACACATAAAAAAATAATAAGAGCACGGACTCCAGCAGAAGCGCCTACTAGTGGTCCTACTGTATTTAAAATTCCGGATGGGAATATGTTATAAACTAATACAAAAGCAAGACCCCCTGAAAGAATACCTAACAAATAAACCTTAAGACAAAGGTATGATTTAAATAAATTTGAAAAGGAACGACCAAAAAAATATAAGACAAGCATATTAAAAAACAAATGACTAAAACTATAATGCGTGAAGCCATAAGTAATAAGAGTCCACGGCATCAAAATCACTTTAGAAGCAGACTTAGAAAGCGACAACCATTCCAAACCGAATCCAAATCCCTGAAACTTTAGAATAATTGAGGTGAAAACAAAAAGAACAAAGTTAACAACTATGATTTTTTCAAATATATTGAGTCTAGATAATTTGTCTCTGATATCTTGATTTAGATTTGTCATTAGTTCCAACGGAATTTATCAAATTGATTTTTTTTCCAAAAATACATTAACAAGAAACCTGTTAATGCCCCTCCAATATGTGCAATATAAGCAGTGTTGCTAGGGCTGAAAATAGACACCCCAGTAAATGCAGAAAACAAGTCTAAAGCAATTATTCCAGGGATGAAATACTTAGCCTTAATAGGGATGGGTAATAAGAACATCATTAATTCCGCATTTGGATTAAGCATTCCAAAAGCAACTAGTACCCCCATAATAGCCCCCGATGCACCAACCATAGATCCATTACTACTAACTATTAAATCAAACAACATTCGAAAGGAATCTCCGTTCAGTTGACTCATGCTGTAACCATAACTAGAAAGAACTGGCTCCAGCTTAGATGCCAAAATCTCGCCTTTAAACATGCGGTCACTTAAAATATCTAACCTAGTCACTTCTTTAATAAAGTCAAAAGAAAACCCTAAGGACTGTAGTTCACTTAGAAGAGGATAAATCTGGATATAGTACACTGCAAAAGTCAATGCTACGGCACCCAGGCCTGAAGAAATATAAAAGATTAAAAACTTACGTTGCCCGAAAACGCGTTCAACAGCCGTACCAAACATGAATAAAGCAAACATGTTAAACAACAAGTGCTGAAATCCGCCATGCATAAACATGTGAGTAAATACCTGCCAAGGCATGAAATAATCACTAAGCGGGTAATAAAGTGCTAATAAGCCATAAAAAAGATCATTATTACCTAGCAAATAAGCGCCTGCAAAAACGATGCAATTTATGATAAGGAGATGTTTTACTGTAGGGGTAATTTGTCTCATTTTTAATTAAATTTTTTATCTAATTCATCAACTTTAATCGTTGTGAATATTGTTTTATTTGAGGGCGAAACCGCTGGTTCCTTACAAGAAAATAAAGTATTTACTATATACTCCTGCTCTTGACGTTCTAATTTATTTCCATTTTTAATCGCTAAACTTTTAGCAAGTGATTTTGACAATAAATCACTGACACTAAAATTTACATCAGGCATTTCATTTTGAATATCTTGGACCAATTGATCAAAAACATTTGGAACATCTGATTCTTTAACTCCGACTGGTAATCCTATTAACTCAACACTTTCATTAGAAAAGTTAGAAAATACAAACCCGGTTGTTTCTAAAGCTTGTTTGAGGTCCTTCAGTATGTAGATTCCAGAGGTTGATAAATTAAGTTGTAAAGGAAATAACAACTGTTGACTCACAGCTTCGTTAACGGTTGTTTTTCGAAGATAATCTTCATAAAGAATACGCTCATGTGCACGATTTTGATCAATAACAACCATGCCAGACTTAATCGTATTAATAATGTATTTATTGTGTAGCTGAAATGTTTTTTGAACCTTTCGCTCTGTTGTTTCATCAAATATAGATGATGTCATTTCATCAGACTCGTAAGAAACTTGTGAAAAATCATCTGTATTGGATTTGGACTCTAACCCAACATATAAGCCTTCCCAACTTTCTGAAGCAGGCTTGGAGGATAAAGGGGCTGTATGACTAGAGTTAGAAAAGGGGTTAAAAGAACGGTCGACCTCTACATTTGGAGCGGAAGCTTCACCTCCATTAAGTGCGTAAGGAGTATCTAAATTTTTATTGCGCTCAAAATCTAAAACAGGGGCAATACTGAACAGTCCAAGGCTGTGTTTAACAGCTGCTCTTAAAATAGCATACATTGTCTGCTCATCATCAAACTTAATTTCAGTTTTTGTAGGATGAATGTTTATATCAATACTTTTAGGGTCAACTTGTAAGTTTAAAAAATAACTTGGATGTCTTCCAGGCTGTAATAAGCCTTCAAAAGCAGATGATATTGAATGATTTAGGTAAGGACTTTTTATATATCTATTATTGACAAAAAAGAATTGCTCACCTCTTGATTTTTTTGAATATTCAGGCTTTCCAACAAACCCAGAAATTGCTAAAACTTCGGTCGTTTCATCTACAGGAACTAGTTTTTCGTTTGTTTTGCCACCAAACGTATTGACGATACGCTGTCTAAAACTTCCTTTTGACAGGTTAAATAAATCAGTTCCATTGTGATACATTGAGAAGTTAATAGAAGGATGGGCTAGAACAACACGATTAAATTCATCAATTATATGTCGTAACTCTACGGAATCAGATTTTAAGAAGTTTCGGCGTGCTGGAATATTAAAAAATAGATTTTTAACTGCTACCGAAGACCCATTCAGAGTTGCTATAACCTCTTGAGATGTAACGACACTTCCTTCTACTGTCAAGAGTGTTCCTAATTCGTCAGCCGCTTGTTTGGTTTTCATTTCTACGTGAGCTATGGCAGCGATACTGGCCAAGGCCTCTCCTCTAAATCCTTTAGTATTGAGGTTAAACAAATCATCGGCAACTTTAATTTTTGAAGTCGCGTGACGCTCAAAACTCAGACGAGCATCAGTATCACTCATACCTTTACCATCGTCAATAACTTGAATCAGAACCTTACCTGCGTTTTTGACTATCAGCTTAATAGTGCATGCACCTGCATCAATCGCGTTTTCAAGGAGTTCCTTAACAACCGAAGCCGGACGTTGAACAACTTCACCTGCAGCGATTTGATTAGCAACATGATCTGGCAATAATTGAATTATATCGGCCATTTTTAGAAGAATATACTTAAATCAAAATCTATGATCCAAAGGAAGATAAATGTCAAAATTAAAATTATAATAGAAACTCTTTTGTTGGCTAAGCGGTTAGGGTTCGTTTTGTAGTCACCAATTGCATTTACGATTTTGCCTTTTAAATTTGTTTTTTCGATGGTCACACGAGCATCATCAAATTTATGTTTTAGTTCAAAAGGATTACGCTCACCTTTATAAAAGCGAGGCATGTAGTTATATTTGTTATTTTTTCTAGTTTTAAAAAGTCCCATTATTTAAAAAATAAAGTGTCTAAAAAGTAAAATGCAAATACGCAACTTACTACTAGCGACACCAGCCAAATTAGTGAAAAACCACGTCTATTTCTAGAATTTCGGGCAGAAATATACTTATTGATTTTATCCGTTTCATTGTCAGATACATCTGAAGTTGGTCTTATATCAAAAATTCTAGGCTGTTTGTGGGAAAACATGTTTTTGGTTTTGATTTATTTCAAAAATAATTAAATCAATGAACTATAGAAAGAGAAAATGGTGAAAATTATTAACAGTTGATAAAGGTTACATCGTACCGTTTAGATGAGCCATTTTAATAGCAGTAATAGCGGCTTCCACTCCTTTATTTCCACACTTACCCCCAGATCGATCAATCGATTGCTGCAAATTATTATCTGTTAAGACACAAAAGACAACCGGTACATCGTTAAGAACATTTAAATCTTTAATCCCTTGAGTAACACCATCACAAACAAAATCAAAATGCTGAGTCTCACCTTTAATAATACTTCCAATAGCAATTACAACATCTACGTGTTGTTCTTGCATTTTCTTGGCACCATAAATAAGCTCAAAACTTCCTGGTACATGAATTGTTTTGATGTTGGAAAGTTTAACACCACAATCTAATAAAGCATCTAAAGCACCTCTTAACAAACCTTCTGTAATTTCTGAGTTCCATTCAGAAATTACAATCCCAAATCTAAATTTTGATGCATTAGGGAGTGCAGATGAATCATAATTTGATAAGTTAGTGTTTTCTGTTGCCATACTTAGTTTATGGCCGCTTCAGCCTTTCCTATAAAAATATCTATATCTTTAGCTTCAGTACTTTCTGAAAAGTCTGATTTAATTTGATTGAAAAATCCTAAGGCACTACTATAGTTTCCTAACTTTAATCCAATAACACCAGCTTTATAGAGATACATAGGAGTTGTGTAGTTATTTGATTTTAATTGGGCTGCCTGTACATAATAATCATAAGCGTCATCTAATTGCTCTAACTGAACAAACGCGTCACCAATACCTCCTTTAGCAATCGGACCAAGCACATCATCATTGGAAGAAAAAGCGTTTAGATAGGTAACTGCATTTGAATAATCTTTCATATTAAGGTAAGCCATTCCAGCGTAATAATTTGCTAAATTTCCAGCTTTGGAACCACTGTATAAATCAGCAATATCTAAAAACCCATATTTTCCATCAGCACCATTCAACGCCAATGTAAAAAGTGAATCTTTTGAAGCACCGTTAACAGCTTGATCAAAATATTGTTGTGATTGAAACATATCGTTTGTTGCCTGGCTTTCTTTTGGCTCTTGAATATATTTGTTAAATCCTAGGGACCCTAACACCAACAAAGTGACTAATATTACGATTACAAAAATATATTTTTGGTTTTTTATAACCCATTCTTCTGTTTTGGAAGCACCTCCGTCGAGAGAGCTTACAATGGAAGCAGTTGTTGATTCGTCTTCAATGGATATTTCTTTTTCTGCCTTCGTGGTCGGTTTTCCGCCGCGTTTCTTATATGTTGCCATGTTCGTATTATTAATGAAGGTCAAAAATATAATTTTTATTCGTAAAAAAAAGGCAAATTATTTGTTATTTTTCAATAATTTGCAGCATCTTTTTAAAGTACCCTCAAGAAGATAATTTAAAATTTAGACCAATTTTTCATGATTTTGAAATCATTAAGTTTATTAAACTACAAAAATTTCGAAGCCTACACGGTAGAATTTGATGCAAAAATTAATTGTTTTGTAGGGTCTAATGGCGTTGGAAAAACAAATGTGTTAGATGCTATTTACCATTTGTCCTTTGGGAAAAGCTATTTTAACCCCATAGCCTCTCAGAATATTAAGCATAATGAAGATTTCTTTGTCGTAGACGGAGTCTATGAGAAAAATCAACGAGATGAAAAAGTAATTGTTTCTCTAAAAAGAGGTCAAAAGAAAGTGATCAAGCGGAATGGAAAAGCATACGAACGCTTTAGTGACCATATTGGATTTCTACCCCTAGTCATCATATCTCCAGCGGACCGAGATTTAATTGTTGAAGGAAGTGAAACCCGTAGAAAATTCATTGACGGCGTTATTTCTCAAAGCGATAAAAGCTATTTAGAATGCTTATTAAATTACTCTAGAATTCTGTCACAAAGAAATGCTCTCTTAAAATACTTTGCCTTAAACAATAACTTTAACAAAGATACTTTAGACATTTATAACGAGCAACTTAGCTGTTATGGAAGCAGCATTCACGATAAGAGAAAATTGTTCCTAGAAGCGTTTACACCCATCTTTAAAAGCCGATACAAATCAATCAGTAACGACCATGAAATTGTAGAACTATCCTATAGTAGTCAACTACACCACAGCTCGTTGTTAGAATTATTTAAGACCAATATAAATAAAGACCGTATGCTTCAATATACAAGTATGGGGGTTCATAAAGATGATTTAGATTTTTCAATTAAAGGATATCCTGTTAAAAAATTTGGAAGTCAAGGTCAGCAAAAATCATTTTTAATCGCTCTTAAACTTGCGCAATTTGATTTTATTAAAGCACAAAGCGGCGTCACTCCAATCCTCCTACTGGATGATATTTTTGACAAACTAGATGAACAACGTGTTTCTCAAATAATTAAACTGGTTGATGACGAGAATTTCGGGCAGCTGTTTATTTCTGATACTCATGCTGATAGGACTGAAAAAGCAATCAAAAGTTTTCATCAATCTTATCAAATGTTTCAATTGTGAAAAAAATAATCACACTTTTATTGGCATCTCTACTGTACAGCTGCCAATCGGACGTAATAAACTACATTCCTTATGTTGAAGGTTATTGGGAAATTGTAAGCGCTACAAAAGACCAAAAAAAGATCAAAGATTTTAAAATAAGTGGAACCATTGATTATTTTAAGATAAATGATAATTTGAGCGGATACCGAAAAAAAGTAACCCCACGATTTGACGGTGCTTTTGAAATATCTCAAGACCAATCGAACTTTAAACTTAGCATCGAAGACCACCAACTATGGATTAACTATAACAGTAATGGTGTCGTTTACAAAGAACAAATTTTGCGCGCCAATGAGGCTAGTTTAATAATCTCAAATAGTAACGGCTTTTGTTACTACTATAAACCTTACGAACCTTTAATTTTTGATTAATGAGTAAGCGACATAACGACCAACAAAAGATTGATGATTTACTGAAATCATTTGTAAAAGAAAATAAACTTGAAAAAGGCTTAGACAAAGTTAATGTCGAAGCTGCTTGGAGAGATTTGATGGGCAATGGTGTGAATAACTACACCAATAGCGTAAAACTACATCAAGACACTCTCTACGTAGAACTTAGCTCTTCAGTACTTCGTGAAGAACTTAGTTATGGAAAGGATAAAATCGTAACCATGCTAAACGAAGCATTAGGGAAGAACCTCATCACTAAACTTATATTAAGGTAATAAATGAGTGTAAAAAAAGCCACAGTCTAAATTGTAGCTTTTTATAATTTTTCGATTGAGGAAATTAAAACATCTCTCTTTCTGAAAAATGAAAAGCACCTTCAATTGCTGCATTTTCATCGCTATCACTTCCGTGAACTGCATTTTGGCTGATAGATTCTGCAAACATATTACGAATAGTACCCTCTGCCGCTTCTGCAGGATTTGTAGCACCAATTAATGTTCTAAAATCTTGAACCGCATTTTCTTTTTCGAGAATGGCCGCAACGATTGGACCGCCTGTCATATATTGTACTAGTTCACCAAAAAATGGACGCTCGTTATGAACTGCATAAAAAGCCTCTGCATCCGCAGTAGTAAGTTGAGTTAATTTCATTGATACGATTCTAAAACCTGAAGCTGTGATTTTTTCTAATATTGCACCAATATTTCCATTTTCAACAGAATCTGGCTTAAGCATTGTAAACGTTTTATTTGTAACCATGATGTTTATGTAAATTTTTTGGCAAAAATAAGGATTTTCTATAGATAATCAACTTTACAACTATTTTAAAAATTTGTATCTTTGTTGACTATGAATACAGCAACTATTTTAGAAATTAAAAAATTACTATCTACTTCTAAAAAAGTAGTAATTGTCCCGCATAAAAATCCTGACGGTGACGCAATGGGCTCAACGCTTGGTCTATGTCTATATCTAAAAAAGATAGGGCACTCGGCAACTGTTATAGCTCCTAATGACTATCCCGAATTCCTTAAATGGATCCCTGGCAATAAAGATGTAATAATTCACGAAATGGACACCATTAATTCAGAAGATCTAATTTCTTCCGCAGATGTGATATTCACTTTAGATTTTAACGCCCTTCACCGCTGTGGGGAAATGAGAACGCCGATAGCCAACGCAAAAGGCGTTAAAATAATGATTGATCACCATCAACAGCCCGACTCTTATGCAGATTATGTATACTCAGATGTAACCATGAGCTCAACATGTCAAATGGTGTATCATTTTATTGAAAAAATGGAAGATCTAAACCAAATTGATACTTCAATTGGAGAGGCATTATACACAGGAATAATGACCGACACTGCTTCATTTCGCTTTCCACTCACAACCAGTACAACTCACAAAGTCATTGCCCATTTAATAGATATAGGTGTTGAAAAATCTAAAATACATAACGCTGTTTACGATACAAATAGCTTTGGACGCTTGCAATTATTAGGTTGTGCCATGAGTAATTTACGATTCTTAGAAAACCACAATACAGCCTATATTACTTTAACAAACAAAGAGCTTGATTCTCATGGATTTAAAAAAGGAGACACTGAAGGTTTAGTGAATTATGGCTTGTCCTTAAAAAGAGCTAAACTTGCTGCCATATTTATTGAACATAAGCAAGAAGGTATTATTAAGATTTCCTTTCGATCCAAAGGGAGTTTTGACGTAAATAAATTTGCGCGCAACCATTTTAACGGCGGAGGTCACAACAATGCTTCTGGCGGAAGAAGCGACCTCAACCTAAAAGACACGATTACAAAATTTACTGACTTACTAACAGAATACGAATTAGAACTTAACTCATGAAACAGGCCCTGTTATATTTAATAACACTATTTCTTATCTCTAGTTGTAAGCCTTCAGAATCCCGACTTCCAATTTCAAACAACTCAGGAACATTTATCGATGCCTCTATAGAACGCAACAAACAGCTCAATAAAATTGAATATAACAAAATTAAAACACTGTTACAATCCTCTAACAAAACTGTTTTAAATTCTAATTTTGGTTTCTGGTATTACTATAACAATAAACTAGAAACTCCCGCTAAAACCCCTAAATTTGGAGACTTAGTTTATTTCAACTACAACGTAAAAAACCTGAACAATGAGCTCATTTACTCCAAAGAAGATCTAGCCACACAAAACTACTACATCGACCAACAAGATTTGTTCTCAGGACTTAGAGAAGGTCTTAAGCTGATGAAAGAAGGAGAAATTATTACGTTTATATTCCCGTCTCAAAAAGCGTACGGCTACTATGGAGATAACGACCAAATTGGACGAAATGTGCCGCTGATTTGTGAAGTATCTCTTCTAAAGCATCAAATAAACTAACCCCCATAATTAAAAAATAAAATGAAATTCACCAAAAGAATCATCAAAACGGTCGCTTTAATGCTACTAATAAGCGCAACTGCTTGTAAACAAAAATACCCTGATCTAGGCGAGGGCTTATTTGCAGAATTCGTTACCTCTAAAGATACCATGGTAGTAAAATTATTTTATAATAAAGCTCCTTTAACTGTTTCCAGTTTTGTTGGTCTTTCTGAAGGCACACACCCAATGTTGGTAGATTCTTTGAAAGGAAAACCTTATTATAATGGCACTGTATTTCATCGGGTCATTAATAACTTCATGATTCAAGGAGGCGACCCATCAGCTACCGGATCTGGAAGTCCTGGATTTAAATTTGGAGATGAATTTGACAATAGCCTCACTCATGACAAGGCGGGTATACTTTCTATGGCCAATTCAGGCCCTGCCACCAATGGAAGTCAATTTTTTATTACAGACGCCCCCACCCCTCACTTGGATAATAAACATAGTGTTTTTGGTGAAGTAGTTAAGGGCCTTGATATTGTGGATGCGATATCAAATGTAGATGTGTCTCCTGGGTCAAACAAACCCCTAGAAGATATTATTATCTTAGAGCTTAATATTATACGACAAGGAATGGCTGCAAAGCAATTTGATGCTGCCAAAACATGGGCAACTGAATTGCCGTTACTTGAAGAAAAGCGTTTGAAAAAAATAGAAGCTGCTAAACTGAAAGCTGAAGAAGAGAAAAAAATCGCTGAAGAGAAAGCAGCTATTATTTCCAAAGAAATGATTGTTATTTTAGAAACTTTCAAAAGCAAAGCTACCAGCCTAAGTTCTGGTTTATTAATTCACGTTATTTCTAAAGGAGAAGGTCCAAAACCTAGAAATGGTGTCACAGTAAAACTTAATTATGAAGGCTATTTTACGGATGGAAAACTATTTGGAACCAATGTTAAGTCTGTAGACGAAAAGTATGGAAGCTATGATCAACGTAAAGACACCCAAGGCGCTTATAACCCTATTTCAATGCCACTTGATCCAGAGGCACAAATGATTCCTGGGTTTAAGGAAGGTGTATTTAATATGTCTTTAGGAGATAAAACATTCTTATACCTACCGTCCTACATTGCCTATGGCGAAAAAGGGCGTGGTCCCATAAAACCTAATACTGACTTGATTTTTATTGTTGAAATGGTCGAAGTAATCAATTAGTAAGATGAACTTATCATATCTAAAAGGCAGCTCTAGGGCTGTTTTTTAAGTGAAAATATTTAATGTTAGGCTTTTGGAATGTTTTTTAAAATCTCTAACAAAAAGCCCCAGAATTTCTGAACAGAAGATATTTGCGCACGTTCATCTGGCGAATGAGCTCCTTTGATATTAGGGCCAAAACTAATCATCTCCATTTCTGGGTAATTAGTACCTAAAATACCACATTCCAAACCTGCATGACAAGCAGCAACATGCGGCTTCTCATTATACATCGTTTCATATAAACCTCTTAAGACTTTTAAGATTGAAGAATCCATATCTGGTGCCCAGCCTGGGTAATCCCCTGAAAGTGTAACCTCGCAACCTGTGAGTTCAAAAGTAGATCTTAGGGTCATTGCTAAGTCAATTTTCGTAGACTCTACAGACGACCGTGTTAAGCAACCTATTTTTATATGCCCGTCTTTTACAATGACACGCGCTATATTGTTTGAGGTCTCCACCAAACCTTGAATATCAGGACTCATTCTATAAACTCCATTCCATGCAGCATAAAGTGCACGTGTAAGCCCTTCTTGAACGCCTAAGTCCATAATCAGTTCAGGCGTTTCAATTTTATTTAAACTAATTTCTAAGTCTGGCTCTAAGGTTTTAAGTTCTAATTGTATAGACTCAATGAACGCTCCAACATCATTTAAGAAAACAGTTTCATGAACACTATCAACAGCCACAACGGCACGACTTTCTCTTGGAATGGCATTCCTAAGGCTTCCCCCATCAATCTCAGTTATTCGCAATCCGTAGTTTTCAAAACCATCAAAAAGAATCCGGTTCATAATTTTATTTGCATTTCCAAACCCTTTATGAATATCCATGCCTGAATGCCCCCCCTGAAGTCCATTAACTTCAATTTCATATCCAATTTTGGTTTCCGGAGTAGATTCTTCATTATAATCTCTTTGGGCAGTAACATCTATACCTCCAGCACAACCAACGCCTATCTCATCGTCTTCTTCAGTGTCTAGATTTAATAAAATAGTCCCGCTTAAAAGTCCACCTTTAAGCCCCATAGCTCCTGTCATTCCTGTCTCTTCATCTATTGTAAATAGAGCCTCTATAGCGGGATGAGAAATATCATTACTTTCTAACACTGCCATAATCGTGGCAACGCCCAAACCATTATCAGCCCCTAGTGTTGTTCCTTTGGCTTTGACCCAGTCGCCTTCTACATGCATTTCAATGCCTTCAGTCAGGAAATCAAAAATAGTTTCGTTGTTTTTTTGATGTACCATGTCCAAATGTGATTGCATGACAATCGGCTTACGATCTTCCATACCAACAGTCGCTGGTTTCTTAATAATCACATTGCCGACTGAATCTTCAATCACCTCCAAACTTAAGGATGCTCCAAAATCTTTCATAAAAGCGATCACACGTTCTTCTTTTTTAGAAGGACGTGGAACTGCATTTAAATCGGCAAACTTATTCCAAACCGCTCTGGGTTCTAACTGGCGTATTTCTGTACTCATAATAGACAAGGTTTTTTGTGATACAAAGGTACGTATTACTTCCCATTCATAAATTAAAATTATTACATTTGAGCGTGATTAAAAAATTGAAATACCTAATTATATTAAGTCTTTTACCCCAATACCTAGGGATATTATTTTTAAAAAACAACCCCGGTTTAGTGGAGCAGTATTACAGCACAGGCCTCTACCCTGTTATTTCTAAGCTACTAAACACTTCTTTTAAATGGAGCCCTGTATCATTTGGAGACTTGTTGTACATCGCAGCAATAATTTACATGAGTAAGTGGGTTGTCACAAACTGGAAGCGCCTTAGAACTCAGCCTAGAGTCTGGGGGCTGGATGTTTTAACATTAGTATCAATTGTCTATTTTTTATTTCACTTATGCTGGGGGCTTAACTACTACCGCGAGTCTTTGCATGTAACCTTAAGCCTTAAACCAACTTACACGACAGAAGAACTAAAAATAATCACAAGTAAGCTGGTACTAAAAACAAATAGCCTGCACTTAAGTATTACTAATGATTCCCTTCAAAAAATCGACACCCCTTATTCATTTAATAAAATGGCTGCCCTTAGTCAACAGGGCTATAAACAGCTTGAAACTGTGTACCCTATTTTTGGACATCCTGGTCAAAATACTAAAAAATCACTATTTAGCACCCCCCTAACCTATATGGGTTTTGGCGGCTATCTCAATCCATTTACGCTAGAAGCGCAAGTTAACAGTGTCATACCAAAATCAAGCATGCTAACCACGATCGCACATGAACAAGCCCACCAATTGGGCTATGCCGCAGAAAATGAAGCAAATTTTATTGGATTTCTAGCCTGTATTCACAATAAAGACCTTTTCTATCAATATGCAGGTTATGCGTTTGCATTGCGCTATTGTTTACAAGAGATGAGTAGAAGAGACATCGATTTTTATAAAAACACAGTCAAATCAATACACCCAGGAATCTTAAAAAACTTCCAAGAAACTTCAGAGTTTTGGAAGGCTTACAATAACCCACTTGAACCACTCATTAAAAATTTTTACAATAATTTCTTAAAAGCTAATAATCAAGAAAAAGGAATAGAAAGTTATAGTTACGTCGTAGCATTATTGGTGGATTATTTACATAATAAATAACCGCTATTAAATACGTACTTTAGACAAAGCACAAATAGCAAAGAATAATCATGAAATTAATTACCTTTCTTTTATTAATTAATTTTACAAATTTACAATCACATGAAGCTTTAGACAACGACGTTAAAGGGTCATCTATCTTTTCTTACTCAGAAATAGAACTACATAAAATAACGGATCGAAAATCAGAAAAAGACCTACTAATTTCAATACTAATACATTCTAAATGGAGTAACTTTAATTCCATTATAAAATTGTCGACTACTGACCTAAGGGCACTCTTAATTTCAGAGCTCAATATCCGCACAAATGAAAAAATTAACGTTTTAAGTAGCAAAACTAATATTGAATTAACCACTTTTTGTTTAGTTTACACCTTTTTAAAAACAGCAACCGTCCGTACTGAAAGTAAATTACAGGAAATGTTTCTTACTGATCTTCGAAACACCTTAATTATTGAAAATGAGAAGCATTTAAATAAAACCATAAACACCCTGCAAACCCTAACCACAAAAAAGCTTGTGCAGTTAGGATACAGTTGGTACCTTCCTAAAACCTATAACTACTTTATTAATTTTAATTTGAGTCAAAGATCAACAAAACCATTACGATCTAAATTTAAGTTAAAAGATGATTTAGGAAGACGTATGAATGTTATTAAAATTGTAAAAACGAACGAGAATGGTCCTCATAAATATCCTTATTTAGGGCTATATCATATAAGAGTTTCAGAAGATGATTTTAACCTACAATTAGCAGGCTCAAATGACCTGTTTAACTGGAACTTCATCACTGAAATTGATTACAATGCTCACCAGGGTGATATCGTAAAATGGAACGACGGTTACCTTATCGCTTATGAAGAAGATAAAACCCAAGGGGTTAATAATATTGCATTAAAATATTACATGGATTATGATAGTTTAATATCTAATCACAGTACCTATGACAAACATCTAAATACATCAATACATAGATTCGGAGTTGAAGGAACTCCAGATATCAGAAATTTTTCGGGGGAATCTCCCACAAATGGAAACATACAAATTGGGTTTCATTATTATGACGGCACTATCGATAAATTAGCCATGGGAGTTTTACAAAATGGGGAGACTTGGACTGCATGTAAAGATGCATTATCTGAAATTAATTTAAGAGCTATGAATTTCAAAGGGAATATTGGAAGTCGAAAAGGGTTTCAATATCAAGATGAATTGCTAACCTTACAGGAAGCTAGGTTTGTGAAGGGCGATTGGAGTACCTGGAAAATCATGTTAGGCCTTAATGGGTATTATACTGAAGTTTTAATTTCTACCCCAAAAGGATCTAAATCCTTTGCTAATCCATCAATAACTGAAATCGACACTAATAAATACGCTATTTCACTATTCCTTCCTACAGAAGGAAATCATTTTAGAGAAAACAATGGTGGAGTCATTTTTTTAAATAATAAATAAACACAAATTACATCAAATGAACAAACAAAAACTTTTATTCACTCTTTGCTTAATATTGACAATACACCATGCCTCAGCGCAAGTATGCAACGAGGAGCCAAGGTTCACCAATACCGACTATTTTTCAAATATTCAGATTGATTCCCTTAAAAATATAACCTATGGCGAGGCTACAAATTACAAGGGGAATTCACAAGATTTAAAAATGGATGTCTATTTTCCAAACACTGAATTAGACACGCTAAAAAAGCGACCTTTTATACTTTTGATTCACGGAGGTGGATTTACAGGTGGTACTAGAGAAAGAATGACTTATCACTCTGTAGAGCTATCTAAAAGAGGATTTGTAGTGGCCACAATAAGTTATCGTCTGGGCTACGATGTAGAGATTTTTGGCAGCATCCAAAAAGCAGTATATAGAGCTCAACAAGATGCCAATACAGCACTTCGATATATAGCTAGTCAAAAAGAAATACTAAAAATTGATACTGAATGGTTTTTTATTGGAGGATCAAGTGCTGGGGCGGTTACCTCACTGTCTACGAGCTATGCAAGTCAAGCAGAATGGAATCAAATAGCACCTGAATTTGAGTCTGATTTAGGCCTATTAGAATCTTCAAATAATAGTTTAAATGAAATTTTTACAATCAAAGGTATCTACAACTTCATGGGAGCTATTCCACCGGTTGTCTTTAATTCAGGAAACTTAATCCCAACCATCTCATTTCATGGAGATTTAGATACGACCGTCCCTATCGGAAAAAATATAATGACAGGCTTTGGATCAAGACCTATTCATGAATTACTTTCGAAGGCTGGTGTTTGCAACGACCTAACAGTGGTCCCGGACGGAGGGCATGGCATATACAGATCCAAAAGAGACGTTGACTTTAGAATTAACCGGGTTGCTTGTTTCTTCAAAAGCTTGATTTGTAACAGATGTGTAGACTTTATGGCAGAAGAAAGCATTCCGGCCATATGTACTAATTAAACTAGCCTATGGCTTAAAATTAATTATTTTTTACATCACATACAATTAAGAACCATTCATGAAAGAATCAAATTTAAATACCTAGTTGCCGTTAATAATTATTACATTACTAATTGTATGTGCTACTGGAATATATTCACGTCTATCATTAGTGCTAATAGACGCTAAAATCATGAATTGGGTCAGCATTTTTCTAATTAATTAAATAAGAAATTCAAAATTCAAAAAAAATACTAGTTGCTTGTTTGTTAATGCTCGTTACAACCCAATATACGGACGTTGTACTTGCTCAATGTGAAGAGGTCACAATTGATAGTTTATCTAATCCTGGACCATTTGAGGTACAAACACTCAATGAGTCTGATGGAATTCGAAATGGACCTGACTATTTTGGAGCCACTATCTACTACCCTATAAATGCCAGCCCACCATTTGCAAGTATTGCAATTGTTCCTGGTTTCATATCAGGCCCTTCAACTGTAGCAGAATGGGGAGTGTTTTATGCCTCACACGGAATAGTAACTATTATTGTAGGAACAAACAGTCTTTATGATTTCCCAGAAGCCCGAGCCTATGCCTTATTGGATGCTCTAGAAACTATTAGAATAGAAAATAGCAGAGCGAATTCACCACTAGAAAACGCTCTTAATTTAGATCAATTAGCCGTCAGTGGGTGGTCCATGGGTGGTGGTGGTGCTCAAAGAGCAGCGGTCCTAGATAATAGAATTTCTGGAGTTATCGCATTGTGTCCTTGGTTAACAAACACTAATCTAAACCACGAAAGCTCCGTATTAATTTTTAGTGGCGAAAACGACACTACTGCCCCTGCTGAATTACATGCAGACATTCATTATAATTCCACACCAAACGAAAATAACAAACTCCTTTTCGAAATTGAAAATGGAAATCATTCTGTGGCTAACTCTCCAAATGGAGGTAATGGTATCATTGGAAAAATAGCACTTTCATGGCTAAAACTATATGTAGAGCATAATGACTGCTATTGTCCATTACTCACAGAAAATCTTTTAGAAAACCCAGCTGAGGCCTCTAGGGTTGAAGACAATTTTGAATGTGAACTACTTGGAATTAATACGACACAACTGTCTATTAAAGTGTATCCAAACCCCACAAATAACCTAATTAACTTAAAAATAAATGAGAACGTTGACTACGAACTTATTTCTCCTCTAGGTCAGCGCATATTTAAAGGCACTCTTAGAGGCTTAAACAAACAAATTAACTTATCCCAACTCGACCAGGGATTGTATTACTTATGTATGAATAATCAAACAATTAAAGTAATAAAGCAAAATTAATTAGTTGGGTGTTTAATTTTATTAATAGAGCGCTCTTTGTTTGTCTCAATTTTAAAAATATATTAATTATAGTTTTTCATTTAAAGTTTATACCTAAATTTATAAACTATCTATAATTATATATTATGTTAAAAAAACTTTTATCTATTAGTGTGTTTTTTGTTGCTCTTTCGTTGTCAGCACAAGATTATTTCCCAAAGAACGATGGCGTGAAATCAAAAAATACAAATTTCACAGCTTTAGTTAATGCTAAAATTTTCATCACCCCTACAAATCAGGTTGAAAATGGAGTTTTACTAATTCAAGAAGGTCGCGTGATTCAAGTAGGAGCAGAAGTTAAACTGCCTCAGAATACCGTAATAATTGATTTAAAAGGAAAATCTATATACCCTTCTTTTATAGATATTTATTCTGATTTTGGAATTGCAAAAACCAAACGTAAAAGTGGTGTCTCACGCTCCGCTCAATACGGGCCAAGTCGAGAAGGTTTTTACTGGAATGATCACGTACGTCCGGAACAAAATGCAATCGACCAGTTTAAATATGATGACAAAACTGCTAAAAGCTTATTAGAAGCAGGTTTTGGAGTGGTCAACACCCACATTCAAGACGGAATTGTACGTGGAACAGGTGCCTTAATTGCTTTAGATTCAAAAGGGTCTGATTCGCAGCGCATCTTGTCTGACCAGTCGGTACAGTACACATCCTTTTCAAAAAGTGTGCTTTCTCAACAATCATATCCATCTTCTATTATGGGTGCAATGGCTTTATTAAGACAACTTAATCACGATTCAGAATGGTACAAAAAAGGGAACATTCCAACTAAAGACCGCTCTATAGAAGCCTTTAATCAACATAAAAAAAAGGTACAGATTTTTGAGGCTGGTAGCAGAGCAAATGCCCTGAGAGCTGATGCCGTAGGAGACGACTTTGGAGTTCAGTATGTTATTTTGGGTGGTGGTGATGAGTACGAACGTATCAACGATATCAAAAACACACAAGCTACGTTTATCCTCCCTTTAAACTTTCCAAAAGCTTATAATGTTGAAGATTCTTTTTTAACAAATTCGTTGGAGTTGGAGGCGATGAAAGAATGGAACCAACGACCTGGAAATCCCGTGGCTTTAGATTTATCTGGAGTGTCGTTTGCATTTACAACAAAGGGATTAAAATCTATGAAAGACTTTAAGACTAACCTATTGAAATCCATTGAGTATGGATTGGACAAGGTCACTGCTCTAGAAGCCTTAACCTCACAGCCTTCGAAAATTTTAGGAAACTCAAAACTTGGTAATTTAAATATTGATAGCTACGCAAATTTCTTAATTACTTCAGGAGATATATTTGAAGCTGAAACAACCCTTTATGAAAATTGGGTTAATGGTTCAAGAACGATCATTACCCCTCTTTCCAAAACTGATCTTAGAGGAGACTACTATTTTTCAATAAATAAAGACTCCTATAAACTAAAAATCAGTGGTACATTAATTAAACTTAAATCAGAAGTGACATCAGATTCATTGAAATTAAGTAGTAGTTTAAACTATAAGAATGATTGGATGCATTTAATGTTTTCATCTAAAGACACTACAAATCAAGAATTTATAAGATTGAATGCTAAAATTTTATCAACTATAAAATCGATAAAAGGAAAAGCAACCTTAGTGGACGGCTCTACCCCTAATGTAGAACTGAAAAAAGTAGTAGACACGAGCAAAACATCAAAACCAGAGATGAAGAAGAAAGAGCTTCCTTTTCCAGTCATAGTCCCTGTTAGTTATCCAAATGGTGCCTATGGGTTTTCAAAACTCCCAGAAGCAGAGACACTCTTATTTAAAAATGCAACGGTTTGGACCAATGAGTCCGAAGGTATTCTAGAGGCTACAGATGTATTAGTTCATAATGGTTTAATTTCAAAAATTGGGAAAAATATTAAAAGTAAAAAAGCAGTAGTAATCGATGCAACTGGAAAGCATTTAACAACTGGAATTGTAGATGAACATTCGCACATAGCGGCTGCTAGTATTAATGAAGGAGGTCAAAATTCTTCAGCAGAAGTAAGTATTGAAGATGTAATTGACGCTGATGACATTGATATTTATCGAAATTTAGCAGGCGGCGTAACTTCAATTCAGATTTTACATGGTTCTGCCAATCCTATCGGAGGTCGCTCCGCTATTATTAAGTTAAAATGGGGGGCGTCGGCAAAAGAATTGATTTATAATGAAAGTCCTAAGTTTATAAAGTTTGCTTTGGGAGAAAACGTAAAACAATCTAATTGGGGCAGCTACAGTAGGTTTCCACAAACGCGAATGGGAGTTGAACAACTTTACATTGATTATTTTACAAGAGCAAAAGCATATGATGCCAAACAAAAAAGTGGAAAACCGTACCGCAAAGATGTTGAAATGCAGGTTCTTGCTCAAATTCTTAATAAAGAACGCTTTATTAGTTGCCACTCCTATATACAAAGCGAAATTAATATGCTAATAAAAGTCGCTGAAAAATTTGATTTCAACATTAATACCTTCACACATATTTTGGAAGGCTACAAAGTAGCTGATAAGATGAAAGCTCACGGAGTTGGCGCCTCAACTTTTAGTGATTGGTGGGCCTATAAATTCGAAGTGAATGATGCAATTCCCTACAATGCGTCGATATTAAACGCTATGGGCGTTGTAACCGCTATCAATAGTGATGATGCCGAAATGTCTCGACGCCTTAACCAAGAAGCTGCGAAGGCCGTAAAATATGGCGGCACCTCTGAACAAGACGCCTGGAAAATGGTCACACTTAACCCTGCAAAACTACTTCATATCGACCATCGTGTGGGTAGTATTAAGGTAGGGAAAGATGCCGATCTTGTACTTTGGAGCCATCACCCATTATCAATTTATGCGAAAGCTGAAAAAACACTAATTGAAGGTGCGACCTATTTTGATAGTGAACGGGATCAAAAGATAAGAACTTCTATTCAGTCTGAAAGAAACATACTCATAGAAATGATGTTAAAAGAAAAAAATAAAGGTATGAAAACACAGCCAATTAAGAAAAAAGATAAACAGTTACTTCACTGTGATTCTATGCATTTTAATCAACTATAAACACAACAACTATGAAACTTATAAAATTAATATCTGTTATAACTGTTTGTGTGACTATATCAAATGCACAACAAACGCCAGGAGATCAACAATCAAAATCAGTTGCTATTATTGGTGCCACCGCACATATTGGAAATGGAAACGTCGTAGAAAATAGCCTCGTTCTTTTTAACAATGGAATTATTCAAAATGTTTCTGTATACAATGGAAGTGAAGATCTGACAAAGATGGATGTTATTAAGGCCTCTGGGCAACATATCTATCCTGGGTTTATCGTTCCTAACTCCACATTGGGATTAATCGAAATTGATGCCGTAAGAGCCTCTGATGACGACGAAGAAATCGGAACATGGAACCCACACATTCGGAGTCTAATTGCTTACAATGCAGAATCTAAAGTGGTTGAGAGCATGCGACCAAACGGAGTGCTTTTAGCACAAATAACACCCAGAGGTGGACGTATCTCCGGGACGTCATCTGTGGTCCAATTAGATGCTTGGAACTGGGAAGATGCAGTGGTTAGAGAAAATGGTGGCATTCATCTAAATTGGCCTAACACATTAACTCGTGGGCGTCGTTGGCTAGGAGAAGATTCTGGACTGAAAAGCAATCCAAAATATAGCATTCAAACTACAGAAATAGAGGCTTACTTTAAGCATTCCAAAGCAAATTCAAAAAGCAGTAGAGGGACTCAAAACCTTCCTCTAAATGCTATGAAAGGTTTATTTAACAACTCAAAAACACTTTTTATTCATGTGAATGATGAAAAAGGAATCTGGGATGCTGTTGAATTTTCAAAAAAACAGGGCATTACAAAAGTAGTCATTGTTGGAGGCTATGAAACGTATAAGCTAGGTACATATTTGAAAGAAAATAATGTATCGGTGCTTCTGCAACGTGTGCACTCTAGACCTACTAATGACGATCATGATTACGACCTTCCATTTAAAATGGCAAAGCTATTGGTAGATGAAGGAGTTAATGTAGGCTTGGAAACGAGTGGTGACATGGAGCGCATGAATTCTAGAAACTTACCCTTTTATGCGGGTACAACAGTAGCGCACGGACTTTCAAAAGAACAGGCACTTCAGTTAATTACTTTAAATACTGCAAAAATATTAGGAATTGATGCTAAATATGGATCTTTGGAAGTTGGTAAAAGCGCGACCTTATTTATAAGTAAAGGTGATGCGTTAGACATGCGAACAAACCAGCTGACTCAAGCTTTTATTGACGGTCGAAACATCAGTTTAGAAAGTCATCAAACTGAGTTATGGAAACGCTACTCAAAAAAATACAGCACGAACTAATTAATGAAATTAATAAGAAGTAAACACTTAATTTAGTGGCATGGTAAAAACAATCAGTAGTCTTCAAAATCCATTTATAAAACAATTAGTTCAGCTTAAAGAAAAGTCTAAATTAAGAAAACAAACGGGCTTGTTTATCATAGAAGGCAAGCGTGAAGTATCGTTAGCTATCAAAGGGAGTTATAGGCTAGAAACGCTCTACTACTATGCGGACTTATTTTCTGCTGCTGAAGCTGCTGCTCTTGAACCCTATGGAATAGATATTATTGAGATTTCAAAGGCTGTGTATGAAAAGGTAGCACACAGAGAAACAACTGAAGGAGTAATTGCAGTTGCAAAGGCCAATGACCTGAGCTTGGATAGCTTAAAAATAACATCTGAAAACCCATTAATATTAGTCGCTGAATCACCTGAAAAACCTGGGAATATTGGAGCGTTATTACGCACCGCTGATGCTGCTAATATTGATGCTGTTATTATTGCCAATCCATTAACAGATCTCTACAATCCAAATATTATAAGATCAAGTGTTGGCGGAGTCTTTACCGTACCTATAGCTACAGGAACAACTTCCGAAGTGATTGCGTACTTAAAACGTAATAATATTGCTATCTACCCTGCAATACTTCAAGAATCTGTAGCGTATGACTCTATAGATTTTAAAACTCCTTCTGCAATAGTCATAGGGACTGAATCTACTGGACTTACAGAAAAATGGCTTAAAGACTCTACAACAAAAATCCAAATTCCTATGGAAGGAAAATTAGATTCTATGAACTTATCGGTTGCCGCAGGAATTCTCATATTTGAAGCTAAAAGGCAACGGAAACTTATCTAAAAATAAGTTCCATTAATTGTTTAAATATTTTGTGTAAAAACTAAGTATTGTTATTGCGTGTTTCGTTTGATTGTAGTAATTTTAGATAATGACAGAGGATGAAATTGCAACTGAAAATGCGGCTATAGCAAAAGACTACAAAGAACTACTAAAAATCAGTTACAGAACTCTCTCTGCAAAAGACAAAAAGCTAATAAGAAAAGCATTTGAAGTTGCTCTGGATGCTCATTCAAACCAACGCCGTAAATCTGGAGAAGCCTATATTTTTCATCCAATTGCAGTTGCAAAAATAGTAGCTTCAGAAATAGGTCTTGATGCGAATTCCATTGCTGCTGCCCTGCTTCACGACGTTGTGGAAGATTGTGCACGCTACACCATAGATGACATTCAACAACTATTTGGTGAAACTGTTGCAAGAATTGTGAACGGCTTAACTAAAATCTCAAACATAAAAAAAGACTTGAATGTCTCGATGCAGGCCGAGAATTTTAGACGAATGCTTCTAACCCTCCATGATGACATCCGCGTTATTATTATTAAGATTGCCGATAGACTTCACAACATGCAAACTATTCATTCGATGCGTGAAGATAAGCAACTAAAAATCGCTTCTGAAACATTATACATTTATGCACCTCTTGCCCATAAAATAGGCTTATATAATATCAAAACAGAACTTGAAGACTTAGCTTTAAAATATACAGAGCCAGAGATTTATAACGGGATTTTAAACAAATTAAAAGAAAGCAAAGAAGAACAAGATCTTTACATAAAAGATATTAATAAGATTCTCAAAAAGGCTCTCAATAAAGAGAAATTAAAGTATGAAATCAAAGGTAGACCAAAATCAATTTTCTCAATTCGAAGAAAAATAAGAAACCAAGGCGTTTCTTTTGAAGAAGTCTATGATAAATTTGCAGTAAGAATTATCTATAAATCAGAACTAAAAGAGGAGAAATTTTTAGCTTGGAAAATTTATTCTATTGTTACTGACCACTTTCGCCCCAACCCAATTCGATTACGAGACTGGATATCAGCGCCAAAATCTACGGGCTATGAAGCTCTACATATCACAGTTATGGGGCCTAAAGGTCGCTGGGTAGAAGTTCAGATTAGAAGCGAACGAATGAATGAAATTGCAGAAAAGGGGTATGCAGCGCATTACAAGTATAAAGAGGGTGAAAAAGAACAGGATGAAAATTTAGAGAGTTGGATTGGAAAACTTCAAGAAGTAATTGAGAATCCAGATTCGAATGCAGTAGAGTTTGTAGAGCAGTTTAAACTTAATCTTTATGCTAAAGAAATATTTGTATTTACCCCCAATGGTGATTTAAAATCACTGCCGACAGCCGCTACTCCTTTAGATTTCTCTTTTAGTATCCATACCGAGATAGGAATGAAAACTAGAGGCGCCAAGGTGAATGGCAAATTGGTTCCACTAAACCATATCTTACAAAGTGGTGATCAAGTAGATATTATTACTTCCGAAAATGCCAAACCAACGTCCAACTGGCTAGATTACGTTACAACAACACGCGCTAAAAGTAAGATAAAATCCTCACTCAAAGAAGAAAAGAAAACCATTGCTGAAGATGGAAAAGAGATATTAAGACGAAAGCTTAAGCAACTGAAAATTTCTTTAAATGAAAAATCAATCAATGAACTTGTAAACTATTTTAATCTAAATACAAGTTTAGATTTGTTTTATAGAATTGGCATCGGAAGTATCGACAATACAATGCTAAAAAGTTATGCCGCTTCCAGAAGTAACGCGCTGGTTAGTTTTATAAAAAATAAAATTACTCGCAACAAAGGAATCCTAAAAGAATCAGTTGAAAAAGATGAAATCACTTCTAAATACGACATGCTTGTTTTTGGAAAAGAAGAAGAGAAACTTAATTACCTACTTTCTTCTTGTTGCAATCCAATTCCTGGAGATATGGTTTTTGGGTTTCTTAGTATCAAAGAAGGTATTAAAATTCATAAAAAAGTATGCCCAAATGCGTTAAGTCTTCAATCCAATTATGCCTACAGAATAATGTCAGCAAAATGGATAGATTCTTCACAACAAGTATTTAGGGCAGTTGTTAAGCTAACAGGAATAGACAGACTAGGTTTAGTAAACTCTATAACCAAAGTGGTTTCTGAAAATATGAACGTAAATATTAAAAGTATAAAATTTGATACTGATAGTGGAATCTTTAATGGGGAAATTAGTGTAGAAGTCAACAATAATAACTTTGTTGAAAAGCTCATGGAGCGCCTGCAAAAAATAAATGGTATCGAAAAAGTGTTTAGAATCTAAAAATTAGTTTAAATTTGAAGTTCTTATGAGTATAAAACCAAAAAATAACAATCAGGAAATTGTAAAAAATGAGTTTACTAAATTTCTTGGCGAAAATGGTCATCGTAAAACCCCAGAGCGTTTTGCTATTCTTCAAGAAATTTATGATAACGAGGATCACTTTGATATAGAATCTCTTTACATCAAAATGAAAAACAAAAACTACCGTGTTTCAAGGGCAACTTTATACAATACTATTGAACTACTTTTAGAATGTGCATTGGTAAGAAGACATCAATTTGGTCAAAATCAAGCTCAATATGAGAAGTCATACTTTGACAAACAACACGATCACATTATTTTAACTGATACTGGTGAAGTATTTGAGTTTTGTGATCCAAGAATTTTATCGATACAAAAAACAATCGAGGAAGTATTTGACATAAATATTGACAAACACTCTTTATACTTTTATGGAACAAAAAGAAATACTAAAATTAACGATTAAATAGCATGGCGGTAGATTTATTACTTGGGTTACAATGGGGTGACGAAGGTAAAGGAAAAATTGTAGATGTATTAACATCAAATTATAATATTATAGCACGATTTCAAGGGGGTCCAAATGCAGGTCACACACTTGTTTTTAATGGGATGAAGCATGTGCTACATACTATTCCTTCTGGAATTTTTCATAAAGAGGCTATAAACTTAGTGGGCAATGGAGTAGTTATTGATCCCGTAATTTTCAAAAAAGAATTAGACAAATTAGCCGTTCATAATATTGATTATAAAAAGTCCTTGGTTATTTCTAGAAAAGCGCATTTGATATTACCAACACACCGCCTTTTGGATGCCGCTTCTGAAGCTTCAAAAGGTAAAGCCAAAATTGGATCTACTCTAAAGGGAATCGGACCAACTTACATGGACAAAACTGGCCGTAATGGCATACGAGTTGGTGATTTAGAATTGGACAACTGGAAAGAGAAATATAGAGTATTGGCAAACAAACATGAGTCAATGGTAAGTTTCTATAACGTTGATTTAGAATATGACTTAGATGAACTAGAAGCTGAATTTTTTAAAGCTGTAGACGTTTTAAAATCTTTAAATTTTATTGATTCTGAAGAATATTTACACCAAGCACAACGCGATGGAAAATCAATTTTAGCTGAAGGTGCTCAAGGATCCTTATTGGACATTGACTTTGGGACCTACCCATTTGTAACTTCATCGAATACAACAGCAGCTGGCGCATGTACAGGCTTAGGAATTGCACCTAACACCATAGGAGATGTGTTTGGGATATTTAAAGCATACACAACCCGAGTAGGTTCTGGCCCATTCCCAACTGAACTATTTGATGAAGATGGTGAAACTATGGGACGAGTAGGAAATGAATTTGGAGCCACTACAGGTCGATCACGTCGATGTGGATGGCTAGATCTGGTAGCGCTCCGTTATGCATGTCAAGTTAATGGAGTAACTCAACTAATGATGATGAAAGCAGATGTGTTGTCAGGATTTAAATCACTGAAGGTTTGTACTGCATATAAATACAAAGGAGAAATCATTCACCATTTCCCTTACAATGTAGAAGCCGATAATATCTCCCCTATTTATACTGATTTTGAGGGTTGGGATGAAGATCTTACAGAAATGAACAATGAATCTACACTTCCAAAATCATTGAATGCTTACATTGATTTTCTTGAAGAAGAATTACAGATTCCTATAAAAGTAGTTTCTGTAGGTCCTGATAGAAAACAAACAATATTTAGATAATAATTAAGAATCTATCCTAGCGATAGATTTTTTTTTAGGTCATAAAATAATCTTAAGTTGCTAACCAAAGATCTCTATTTTACTTATTTTTGGAATAAATCATATAAACTTGAAGTATAAAAGTCATAATTTCATAACCTACCTCCTAATTTTATTAGGTACTACTTTATATGCCCAAGAACGAAGAAAGATTGAGATTGAGTATGCTCCATTCATGACTTTTGATGAATCTAAACCTGATGCTGCAATACTGACTCGAGATAATTCAAAACAAGTTCACATTAAACATGAAGGAATTGAGATGTGGTGTGATCAAGCCATCTATGACGCCAAACAGGACTTTATAGAGGCCTACGGTAAAGTTAGAATAAACCAAGGGGATACAATTAACATGACCTCTAAATATGTTGAATATAGTGGTAAAACTCAACTAGCATTTGCAAGTGGTGAGGTTGTTTTAAAGGATCCAACCTCAGTAATCACAACCGACACCCTATACTTTGATCGAATGAAGCAAAAAGCCTTTTATGAAAGTAATGGTAAGGTCGTTCGAGACACAACTGGTACCATTACTAGTACGGTTGGGCTGTATTACATGAAAACTAAAAAATATCAATTTGTGAACAATGTTAAATTAGTAAATCCTGAATATATAATAGAATCTAATCGGCTTGATTTTTACAGTCTTTCAGGCTATGCCTTTTTATATGGACCAACAACAATCACAAGTGAAACTAGTGTAATATACTGTGAAAGAGGATTCTATAATACCACTGATGATACTGGATACTTTGTGAAAAAATCAAAAATAAATTATGATGAACGTGTTGTTGAAGGGGACAGCCTATACTTTGACCGAAATAAAAGTTTTGCATCGGCTACCAATAACATTGTAATTACAGATACACTAAATAACACGATTGTAAAAGGACATTATGCCGAAGTATTTAGAGCCAAAGATTCTTTATTTATAACTAAGCGAGCTTTAGCAATTACGTTACAAGAAAACGACTCCATATTTGTACACAGCGATACCTTAATGGTGACTGGCAAACCTGAAAGAAGAATAACGAGAGGATATTATAATTCGAAAATATATAAATCAGATTTGAGTGGAAAAGCTGATTCTATTCACATGAATCAAAGAACTGGTTTAACCCAGCTAATAAATATTGATCGAAATACTACACAGGATGCATTCTATAAACCTCAAAAACCTGTTTTATGGAATATTAAGAATCAGATCTCAGGAGATTCTATCCATTTAATTTCAAACTCTGCTAATGAAAATTTAGATTCTTTGAAAGTTTTTAATAATGCCTTTGTGATTAGTAAAGACACATTAGGTGATGGATATAATCAGATCTCAGGAAAAAAACTATTTGGACTATTTGAAAATAATAGTCTATCAACCATCGATATAATTAAAAATGCCGAAACTATATATTATCTAAGAAATGAGGATAATGAATTGGTTGGAATTGACAAGTCTAAATCTGGGGCTATTAAAATTTGGTTATCCGAAAATAATATCGATGAAATGCGAAAATATAATCAGATTGGTGGCAAAACATACCCGGAGTTGGATTTTCCTGAAAATGAAAAGATTCTTCGCGGATTTAATTGGCGTGAATCAGAACAACCTAAGAGTGTAAAAGATTTATTTAAAGACGATCCTCCATTGATTCTCAAAGTTATAAAAGGATTAGATGCCTATCCCTCTCAAGAATTATTTTTTGACTCAAATCTATTAGACCGAGTTAAAAAGGCTGAACCAAAATCGGATCTTAACACAAAAGAAAAAAAACAAAAGCCCAACAATAAATCTGCTCGAAAAGTCCCAAATAATCTATTGAAAGATAATTATATTACAAAGTAGAGGAGAATATAAAAAGGATTAATGATCAACGATTTTTTAAAACACCAAGCACAAACTACTCCCCATCCATTAGGAATGGAAATCTCCTTTGCTGAAGGTTCTTATATTTATGATCAAAATAAAACTCCTTATTTAGATTTTATTGCCGGGGTATCAGCTTGTAGTTTAGGGCATCGACACCCGAAAGTGATAGACGCCATTAAAAAACAACTGGACTCTTACATGCATGTCATGGTTTACGGCGAATACATACAATCTCCTGCTGTTAAGCTTTCGAAGTTACTTGCTGATCATCTGCCGCAAAAACTTGAAAAAACATACTTAACAAATTCAGGAACTGAGGCTATTGATGGAGCCATGAAACTTGCACGGCGTTATACAGGACGCTCAGAGATTATAGCTGCAAATAATGCCTATCACGGAAACACTATGGGAGCTTTGAGTATTATGGGATATGAAGAAAGAAAACAACCTTTTAGACCCCTGATCCCTGATGTACGATTTATCGAATTTAATAACGCTAAAGATTTATCAAAAATCACCAGGAAAACAGCCGCTGTAATTTTAGAAACTATTCAAGGAGGTGCTGGTTTTATCCAGCCCCTAAACGGCTATTTGACAAAGGTTCAAAAAAGATGTAATGAAGTTGGTGCTTTATTCATACTAGATGAAATTCAGCCTGGAATTGGAAGAACCGGAAAACTGTTTGGGTTTGAAAACTACAACTGTATCCCAGATGTGGTTGTAACTGGAAAAGGACTTGGAGGTGGTATGCCTATTGGTGCATTTACAGCTTCGGAAGAAATGATGGACAGTCTATCTGACCATCCTAAACTAGGTCATATTACTACCTTTGGTGGACACCCTGTAATAGCAGCCGCTGCCCTAGCAACCCTAAAAGAAATTACACGCAGTACTTTAATTCCAGACACCCTTTACAAAGAAAAACTGATAAGAAAAAAACTACAACATCCCTCAATCAAAGAGATTAGAGGAAAAGGGTTGATGCTAGCGTTAATCGTTGAAAATCCAGAAATAGCAAACAAAATAGTCTTGGAAGCGAAAGAAAATGGCTTGATCTTATTTTGGCTGCTCTACGAACCAAAAGCTATACGAATATCACCACCTCTTACAATCTCTAATGATGAACTCATGAAAGGCTGTGCTATTATTCTAAAGATTCTAAATTCAATCTGAAAAAATAATGTTAATTATTTTGTTGAAAACATTAAAACTCTCTAAGTGTTTGGAGTGCATATACTCTTAAATTTAATATTGTAAAAAAACCATTTATGGAGTTCGATCAATCGGAAGAAAATCAAGAAGTTACAGTCTCAAAATTTGAGTCAATGTTAAAAACTAACAGCGTATTTTTCTTTGACTCTAATGAGTTTGAAAACATCATTCATCATTACCTAGAGAGTGGGAAAATTGCCCTAGCAAAAAAGGCGATAAAACTTGGACTGAGCCAGCACCCGTCTTCTTTAAATCTTAAATTATTTCAAGTTGAGATATTGATTTTTGAGAATAAATTAAACGAAGCGGACAGGTTATTATCTCCCCTATTTGAAATCGAACCAAATAATGAAGAGCTTTACATTCAAAAAGCAAATATTTACTCGAAAAAGGATCAACATGAAAAAGCGATAGAGGTTTTTAAAAGTGCTATTAAAATCTCTGATGATTGTGCTGACCTCTATTCATTAATTGGAATGGAATACTTGTTTTTAGATCAATTTCAAGATGCTAAAGTGAATTTTATAAAATGTATTGAGCTAGATGTGGAAGATTATTCTGCACTTTATAATATTATTTATTGCTTCGACTTTTTAGACGATACAGAGGGAGCTATTGAATACCTAAATAGCTACCTAGACAAAAATCCTTATTGTGAGGTTGCATGGCATCAACTGGGCAAACAATACACTGAGACCAAAGAACTAGTAAAAGCGGTTACCGCCTTTGATTTTGCTATTATTTCAGATGATACTTTTATTGGTGCTTATCTTGAGAAAGCAAAAGTCTTAGAAAAATTAAATCGACTTGAAGAAGCTATTGAAAACTATAAAATTACCATAGCCATCGAAAATTCAAACCCATATGCATTAGTTAAAATAGGGTATTGTTTTGAGCGACTTGGCAATGAAGAATTAGCACTTCAAAACTACTACCTTGCAGTTGAACAAGATCCTGCTTTGGATAATGGTTGGATGCGAATTACTAAGTTTTTCAATTCTAAAAAAGATTTTCTTAAGGCTTTATTTTACATAAATAAAGCGATTGATATTGACGCTGAAAATGCATCTTATTGGAAGTTGTATTCAACTATCAATGAACGGCTAAATAAATTAGAAGAAGCAGAGCGTGGCTATAAAAAAACATTAGAACTTGGTGATAGCAAATTAAATACCTGGTTATCAAGAGGAGATATTTTAATTAAGCTAGGAGAAGATGAAGCAGCAAAGTTTAATTTTGTTCAAGCGTTAGAATACCATCCAAAAAGCGAGGAATTAGAATTTCGTCTTTCTGGTGTGTGTTTTAAACTAAATAATATGGAAGCTGGGTATGCACATTTACTTACTGCTTTACATATTAATTCAGAGCATGTGTTTATATTAGAGGAATTATTTCCAGAGGTTTACAACCGTAAAGCAGTCCTTCAATTAATTGAAAATTTCAAAAATACTTACAAGTAAAATTTCATATATTTACTGCAGGATCCTATAGTATAAAATTACTTTAGAACACACTTATTGCTCAAGACATGAAGAGATCTCTAACTGATTATCTTATTATTTCATTGAAAGGAATGGCTATGGGTGCTGCGGATGTAGTTCCCGGAGTTTCTGGTGGTACAATCGCTTTTATTTCTGGTATCTATGAAGAACTCATTGAATCTTTGAACAACATTAATAGTTCAATTTTTAAAGAATTGAGATCTAAAGGAATAAAATACACTTGGAAAAAATTGAATGGCCCCTTTTTGCTTGCGCTTATGTCTGGAGTATTAATTAGTATTTTCTCACTCGCCAAAGGAGTTGAGTGGCTACTTGAACATCACCCTATACTTTTGTGGGCATTCTTTTTTGGTTTGGTCGCAGCAAGTATCGTATATATAAGCAAGCAGATTAAAACCACTTTATGGGATATCGCAGGACTCAAAGTGGTTTTAGCAATTACTATAGGAGGTAGTATTGCCTACTTTATTACAATTCTAAATCCTATTGAATCCTCAGACTCCAATTTATTTCTATTTTTTGCTGGAGCATTAGCCATATGCGCAATGATATTACCAGGTATTTCAGGGGCTTTTATTTTGGTAATTATAGGGGCATACGGTCCCGTACTTGAAGCGATTTCAAATAGAGATATTAAAACAATTTTAATTATTGGAACTGGCTCAATCGTAGGACTTCTCTCTTTTTCAAAGCTTTTAAAATGGCTGTTTGAATCCTATAATCAGCTAACTTTAGCAGTACTTACTGGGTTTATGATCGGATCTTTAAATAAAATATGGCCATGGAAGGTAGTACTAACATATCGAATGAATTCTAAAGGAGTAGAAATTCCTTTAAATGAAGAAAGCATCTCTCCATTTAACTACGTTGGAGATGCTCAATTTCTACAGGCAATTGGCTTGATGTTATTCGGTTTTTTTATCATTCTATTTTTAGAAAAAATAGGCAAAAAAAATAAACATAGTTGATAGATAAATATCAAAAATCTAACTCATTTTCATTGATTCTAAAAGGAATCATCATGGGAACTGCGAACAAGGTTCCTGGTGTGTCCGGAGGAATTGTAGCTTTTGTAATGGGCTTTTATGAGACGTTTATATATTCCTTACAAAGGTTTAATTCAAAATCTGCAAACTTGTTTTTTCAGGGACGCTTCAAAAGTTTTTATCTGTATATAAATGGACGCTTTCTATCACTGCTTTTTCTAGGGATGATAATCAGCTACTTCAGCATCTCTAAACTATTAGATTACTTAATAGGTCGCTATGAGCTCTTTGTATGGAGTGTGTTCTTTGGAATGATCATCGGGTCTGTTATTTATATTTATAATGATTATCAGTCCTGGAATTTTAAAACCGCTATCACCGCTTTAATTGGCATAACAGTAGGAATTGGGATTAGTCTTTTAGATCCTGCAACACAAGACGACAATCTTTGGTTTGTGTTCTTTTGTGGTATTGTAAGCGTTACAGGGATGGCATTACCTGGCTTTTCTGGATCATTTATACTAATATTACTTGGCAATTATGTAATGCTACTTGTAGATTCTGTTAACACACTTTTTGATACGTTTATATTCGTATTAACTGGTGACTTTGGTTTTATTTCGGACACTCAGCACATGCGATTATTAAAAGTCCTATTAGTATTTACATTTGGTTCCATCATTGGACTCATTAGTCTATCACATGTCCTGACTTATGTCCTTAAGCGCTATAAAAACATCACTTTGGCTCTGATTATGGGGTTTATTACAGGGTCTCTAGGAGTAGTTTGGCCATGGAAAAAAACTATTTATAAGCAAGATAATTTCGGAGAAATTCTTGTTGACGCTAATGGGTCACAGGTTATAGAAAACTATCAACGTTATTTGCCAGAAATTAATTTTCATACTATCTCCCTTATACTTTTTATTATTCTTGGGGTTGGTATTATACTTGGTTTAGACTGGTATGGAAAAAAACGAAAAAAATACATATGAAAATTTTTGGACTGCTAGGAAAGAACATTGATTACTCTTTTTCAAGAGAGTATTTTAAAGAAAAGTTTGAGAATAACAAATTTGACTGTACTTACAAAAACTTCGATCTTGAAACGATTGATGCGTTTATTGAACTGAAAGAAAACTGTAAAGATTTCTCAGGATTCAATGTAACCATCCCTTACAAAGAAGTCATCCTACCCTATTTGGATTTAATTGACGAAGAAGCGAATAAAATTGGTGCCGTAAACACTATTAAAATTAAAAAAAACCAATTAATTGGATATAATACAGATCATTACGGGTTTAAAAAAAGTCTGGCTCCACATTTAAAACCACAGCATAAAACAGCTCTTATTCTTGGGACAGGAGGTGCATCAAAAGCAGTTGCTTTTGCATTAAAAGAATTAGGAATCAAATTTGAATATGTGTCAAGAACAGAGTCACCAGAAATAAAATACACATACAACTCATTAACTCCTATAGAAATTAAGGCTCATAAACTAATTATCAACTGCACCCCTTTAGGAACATTTCCAGAAATAGAAAGTTGTCCAGACATTCATTATGATGACATAGACGATCAACACTTACTCTTTGATTTAATTTATAACCCAGCCGAAACAATATTTTTAAAAAAAGGGAAATCAAGAGGGGCTAAAGTAATAAATGGTTTAGAAATGCTAAAAAATCAAGCTGAAAAATCATGGGAAATATGGAATTATTAATAAATAAATTTATTTAAAATAATTAGATAATTTGTAGATTAATGGGATAATTTGTAGATTAATGGGATAATGTTATATTTATCTAAAGTATTAAACACCCTAAAACATTGAAAGATATGTCAGAGCATGATAACCTGCAAGATGCAGATGGAGATAACCTAAACGTCACTCCCCCAAAATCAGAAATTACAGAAGATGTGAATTCTCTAAGTGAAGTTGTAAATGAAATCGAAAATAAATCAACTGAAGACGCCACAATAGAGACAATCACAGTACAATCTAAGGAAGATAACTCAGAAGAAATCAGCTCAGAAGAAGAAGAAGAAGAAGAAGATGATGATGAAGAGAGTTTAGATAAGGGGAATCAGAAAAAAACTGATAAAAGTGACGCCAAAATAGGGTCTGAAAAAATAGATTCTGAAGAAAGTTTTGAATCTTTATCTTTAGAAGATTTGGTTAATAAATTTGAATCTCTTTTAGAAAATGAAAATTCTCAAAACGTTCGCAACAACATTAATAAGATTAAAAACAGTTTTAACGCTGCGTTCGCAATTTTAATTGCGGAAAAAAAAGATGCATTTTTAGCTGATGGCGGTAATGTTATTGATTTTAATTTTACAAGTCCACTTAAGAAAAGGTTTAATGATCTATCAAAATCATTTAGAGAAAGACAACAATCATTTCAAAAAAACAGAGCCCAACAACTGAATCAAAATCTTGAGATTCGACTTCAAATAATCGAAGAAATAAAAGGACTGATAAATGTAGAAGGGGATATTAATTCTTCATACAATACTTTTAAAAGTTTACAAGAACGTTGGAGAAATACGGGGCAGATTCCATCAACTGAAAATAACAATACTTGGAATAATTATAGACACCATGTAGAGATATTTTATGGATTTCTGCATCTAAACAGAGATTTAAGAGATTTAGATTACAAACATAATTTAGAACAAAAACAAAAAATAATTCAAAGCACTGAAGAGTTAGCAACTGAAACTGACTTAAACAGGGCTTTTAGAGAACTTCAGGCACTTCATAAAATTTGGAAAGAAGAATTAGGACCTGTAGCAAAAGAATTTAAAGATGAGCTTTGGGAACGGTTTAGTGCCGCTACCAAAGTGATTAATGATAAACGTCAAGATTACTACGGACAGCTTGAAGAGACTTTTAATGATAATCTGGTTATAAAAAATGATATCATAGATAAAATTAAAGCAATCTCAGAAAAAACCAGTTTAGTTCATAAAGAGTGGCAAGCTAATATAAAGGAGATTGAAGCCCTTAGAGATGCCTTTTTTAAAGCAGGTAAAGTACCCTCAAAGCAAAACGAAAAAACATGGACTGCGTTTAAAGATGCTGTAAGAATTTTTAATAAAAACAAAAACACTTACTATAAAACATTAAAGAAAGACCAGTCAGAAAACTACCGGAAAAAGTTAGAGCTAGTAGAAATCGCTGAACAAAACAAAGATAGTTTAGATTTAGAAACGACTTTAGCTTTAATGAAAGACATTCAGAATCGCTGGAAATCTATTGGTCACATTCCTAGAAAAGACAGTGATAAGTTATGGAAGCGATTTAGAGGTGCTTGTAATTTATTCTTTGACCGCTATCATGAACAAAAAAACAATGGTTCAGAAGAAGAGATTAAATCTTTTGAAGATAAGACAAGCCTTCTAGAGACTTTAAATTCTTTTATTCCAAGTGAAGATAAAGATACTAACCTGGATAGTCTAAACCAATTTTCAAGTCAGTGGAAAAAAATCGGAAATGTAACAAAAAGTAAACGTTTTATAGATGGCAAATTCTTTAAATCTTTAGATGGTTTCTATTCAAAAATAGGACTGGACAAAGAGGCTTTAGAAAACTTAAAATATAGTCTGAAGCTTGAAACTATTTCTAAAGACCCTAGTTTATTTAATAATGAAGTGATTTTTATTAGAAAGAAAATAGACGAAATAAAAAGTGAAATAAACCAACTTGAAAATAATTTACAGTTCTTTTCAAATGTTGATGACGATAACCCTCTTGTAAAAGAAGTTCATAAAAATATCAGTAAGCATAAAGAAGCTTTAAAAGTTTGGGAATTGAAATATTCAAAAATAAAAAAGCTTATAAATTAACTATTCATAACTTTTTAGCTTCATCCCAATAAACATCCATCTCGGCTAAGGTCATCTCAGAAAGTGATTTCTGAAGTCCCTTAGCCTTTTTTTCTAAGTATTGAAAACGTTTAATAAATTTCTTGTTCGTGCGTTCTAGTGCATTCTCTGGGTTAATATTTAGAAATCGAGCATAGTTTATTAATGAAAATAAAACATCTCCGAATTCGTCTTCTATGGCGTCTTGATTCTTATTTACAATTTCTTCTTTTAACTCTCCTATCTCTTCTTCTACTTTGCTCCAAACTTGGTCAGAATGTTCCCAGTCAAATCCGACTCCAGCTACCTTTTCTTGTATTCGACATGCTTTTACCAACGCAGGAAGGCTTTTCGGCACTCCTTGAAGCACGCTTAGCTTTCCTTCTTTAAGTTTTAAGTTCTCCCAATTCTGCTTGACTTCAGTTTCATCCTTAACTTTTACATCACTGTAAATATGTGGATGCCGATGAATTAATTTTTCACATATTCCATTAATCACATCTGAAATATCAAAATCATTAGTTTCACTACCGATTCTAGAATAAAATACGATGTGCAACAAAAGATCGCCTAACTCTTCTTTAACTTCATTTAAATCTGCATCTAAAATAGCATCTCCCAATTCATACGTCTCTTCAATGGTTAAAGGACGAAGAGTTTCCATCGTTTGTTTTTGATCCCATGGACATTGTTCGCGAAGTTCATCCATGATCGTTAATAAGCGATCAAATGCTTTTAATTGAGTTGGTCTATTGGTCATTAGTAGTAGTTATATTAATTGTTGATATGCGTGATTTACACTCATCAAACTCTTTCAGGATTGTGCTTACAATATCAAAAACAGAGGCAATAGTATCAATCAATCCAGAGATTTGACCAATTTCTAGTTCTCCTTCTTCTAGGTCGCCTTCAAACATCCCACACTTGGCACGTGATTTCCCTAACAGATTTTTTAAATCCTCTTTGGAAGGAGTGGTTGTATATAGGTGATTAATGTCTTCATAAAATTTATTTTTCAAAAGACGAACAGGTGCTAGTTCTTTCAGAGTTAGCTGTGTATCGCCTTCTTTGGCTAAAAGTACGGCTTTTTTAAAAGCTTTATGTGCAGAGGACTCCACACTTGCTACAAAGCGACTTCCGATTTGAACTCCGTCCGCTCCTAAAGCCATAGCTGCCATCATTCCATTTCCAGTTGCAATTCCCCCAGCAGCGATTAAAGGAATTTTTAGCTGGGCATGTATCATTGGAATCAGTGTCAATGTGGTTGTTTCATCACGGCCATTATGACCACCGGCTTCAAATCCTTCTGCAACAATTGCATCCACTCCTGCAGCTTCCGCTTTTAATGCAAATTTTAAACTACTCACAACGTGTACAACAGTAATTCCTCGTTCTTTTAACCAGGATGTCCAAGTGTTTGGATTGCCAGCTGATGTAAAAACTATTTTAACCCCTTCTTCAATAATAATTTGCATCAACTCCTCTATGTTTGGGTAAAACATTGGAACATTGACTCCGAAAGGCTTATCTGTAGCAATTTTACATTTACGAATATGAGTTCTTAGTACATCGGGGTACATCGATCCAGCTCCAATTAAGCCTAATATACCCGCATTACTAGATGCAGAGGCTAATTTCCACCCGCTATTCCATACCATGCCTGCTTGAATAATTGGATAACGAATATTAAAAAGCTTTGTAATGATGTTTTGCATAACGTAAAAGACGTGTATTATTAAAAACTAGAGTCTATCAGTCTAAGAAATTACTCCAGAACCCACTAACTCATCTCCTAAATACCAAGCTACAAATTGGCCCTCAGTAATAGCTGACTGTGGCGAATCAAAAGCAACATATAATCCATCTGAAGTAGCATACAAGCATGCTGTTTCTAGTTTCTGTCGATAACGAATGCGGGCCGTCACTTTTAGAGAACCTCCTAAATCAATCGCTAAATCAGGCCGTACCCAATGGGCTTCTGATGCCTGAACTAAAAGTACAGATTTATATAGTCCGGGGTGACTTTTCCCTTGACCCGTGTAAATAATATTATCAACAACATCTGTGTCTATCACAAAAAGAGGCTCTACAGTACCGCCAACGGCTAAGCCTTTACGCTGTCCTTTAGTGAAGTAATGTGCGCCTTGATGCGTACCAACTACAGTTCCATCTGAATGATCGTATTTAGTTTTCATAGCTCTAAAAGCTAATTCTTCTTGGAGAGATTTAAACGTAGGCTGACTCCTGGAATAGGATTCAAAACTCTCTGGAATTTCGATAATTTGTCCCTCTTTAGGCTGTAACTGTTGTTGCAGAAAATCAGGCAATCTCACTTTTCCTATAAAACACAATCCCTGAGAATCCTTTTTATCTGCCGTTACTAAATCTTGTTTTGTAGCGATCGCCCTAACTTCTGGCTTGGTTAATTCTCCGATAGGAAACAATATTTTTGACAATTGTTCTTGGGATAATTGACACAAAAAATAAGATTGATCTTTATTAGAATCTTTCCCAGAAAGAAGTCGATATGCTGGAGAATCCGAAGCTGTTTTCGTGGTGTCTTTTCTACAGTAATGTCCTGTAGCAACAAAGTCTGCTCCAAGAGATAAGGCTATTTTAAGAAATATATCAAATTTAATTTCACGGTTGCATAGAATATCAGGGTTGGGGGTGCGTCCATTTTTATATTCCTTAAACATATAATCGACAATCTTATCCTTGTATTCCACACTAAGGTCAACTGTTTGAAAAGGTATATTTAATTTTTCTGCTACCAACATCGCATCATTACTGTCATCTAACCAGGGGCAGTCATCAGAAATAGTTACAGAATCATCATGCCAGTTTTTCATAAACAAACCGATTACATTATAACCTTGTTTTTTTAACAAATAGGCCGCAACACTAGAATCTACACCTCCTGAAAGACCAACAACAACTGTTTTCATACCGCAAATTTACGAATTAATTTATTGTATGACTAGTTAACTACTCCTTGTATTAAAACAAAAAAGCCACCCAGTTGGGTAGCTTTTTAAAATATAGTAATGCGATGCTTATTTTTTTCGCTTTTGTTGTGCTTGCTTTTGTGCTTCAGCCTGCTCCATTATATCGGCCATTTTCTTTTGAAAACGATTTTGTTTTTTAGGCTTTGCTTTACTCACTTGTATTTGTGCTAATACTTTGTCTTCATCAATAATAAAGTTTTTAATCACAAGCATAAGAGCAATACTAATTAAGTTAGATATAAAATAGTATAAGCTCAATCCAGAAGCATAATTATTAAAAAATATCAGCATCAAAATTGGAGAAAAGTAAATCATATATTTCATCATCTTGGCCATATCCGGGGCCCCTTCTTGCGTAGGCTGATTCGACATTTGCTGTCCGGTAGTCATTTTCATATAGAAGAAAATTGCTATCGATGCTAATATTGGAAATAAACTAATGTGGTCTCCATAAAGAGGAATATAAAATGGAAGCTCTGCAATAGAATCGTAGGAACTTAAATCCTCTACCCATAAAAATGGCTTTTGGCGTAATTCAAATGCAATTGGAAAAAACATAAATAGAGAATAGAATACTGGCATTTGAAAGAACATAGGCAAACAACCCGCTAAACTCATGGGGTTTGCACCAACTCTAGTTTGCAGGGCCATTGTTTCTTTCTGAACTTTCATTTTATCCTTTTTGTACTTTTCTTTTATAGCATCCAACTCTGGCTTTATTATTTTATTCTTAGCTTGTGTTAAAAACTGTTTATATTGAACAAATGATAATAAAATCTTAACAAGAATAGTCATTACTATTATAGCGATACCATATGATAAGTAATTGGTTAACCATCCATACAAAGGACTGAAAACCGATTTATTAATCCATCCAATAATACCCCATCCAAAAGGAATACTAGCCTCTAAGTTTTTGTCGTATTGATTTAAGATTTTATCATACGTTGGCCCATAGTATATACTCATTTTATGTGCCAATTCACCACCAGAAAAGCTTAAAGGAAGACTCACTTCATAACGCTTCGTAAATAAGGTATCAACCGCTTCATCATTAATTAAATTAAATGATTTTAAGTCGGCTGTTTTGAAAGGAACTTCTGGAACTAAAATAGAACTGAAAAAATGCTGTCTAAAAGAAATCCATGAAACGTCTCTTTCAGATTCATCATCGTCTCCTGTTTGAGATAATTTATTTGTTTTATCGCCTTCGTGCTCGTAAGATAAACGGGTGTAACGATTCTCAAAAGCAATACTTTTACCTTGTCGGTGAGCGTCAAATTTCCAATCCAATTGAACCTCTTGAGAAGTGTTTAAAACAGAGGATAATCCTTGAGAACGAACCGAAAACCCCAGCATATGATCATTCGGCTTTAATTCGTACCGGTATTCTAAAAATTGTGACTCTGAAACCTTGAGTCGCATTGAAAGAATTTGATTATCTCCTGAAGTTGAAAATATTGGTTGAAAATATAGTTCAGAAGAATTTAATGTTCGATTATCTGTAGTTACAAAATTTAAATTAAACTGTGAACTACCGTCTTTAATAAGATAAACTGGAACCGAATCATGATTCACATAGCTTTTTAACTTTACTTCTGAGATAAAGCCACCTTTGTTATCAATTTTTAAAGCTAAGACTTCATTTTCAAACGTTGTAATAGCAGGGGTTGCCGAAGGCAAAGTCATCGAGTAGGCAAAATCACCAACTCTATTTTTTAAATTTGACAAGCTTTGTGAATCTTCAATAGATTGATTGCTTGCATTATTTGTTGTTAAAGCTGCCTTATTTAGGGCTGCCTCAGTTGCCAACTCTTCTATTTTAGCTTCTTCTTGAACTGCAAGTTCTTCTGGAGTTGGTTGTTGTTGCCATAACATGAACAACAAAATAGCACCAATAAGTAAAAAACCAATAATTGTATTTGAGTCAATTTTTTTCTCTTCCATAATTTACTTTTTAATTAGCTCCAAAGTTGTTAAACAATTGAAAATCAAATATTATTTTTTTGTTTTATAATTTAAAGCCGCTCTCACAAAAGACAAAAACAAAGGATGAGGATTAGCTACAGTACTCTTATATTCTGGATGGTATTGAACTCCAATAAACCATGGATGGTTAGGGATTTCCACTATTTCTACTAGTCCTGTATCAGGATTAAAACCAGTAGCTTTCATTCCTGAATTTTCAATTTGTTGTTTAAAATCGTTATTAAATTCATAACGATGTCTATGTCGCTCCATAATACTAGTTTCATTATAAACCGCTGCAACTTTACTGTCTTCTAAAAGATCGCACTTCCAAGATCCAAGTCTCATCGTTCCTCCTTTTTCAGTCACTTGTTTTTGGGTTTCCATTAAATCAATAACAGGAAAGGGAGTTTTATCATCCATTTCGGATGAATTAGCCTGGTGTAATCCTAAAACATTTCTTGAATATTCAATAACCGCCATTTGCATTCCCAAACAGATTCCAAAAAATGGAATTTTATTTTCTCTAACATAACGTATGGCTTCAATTTTGCCTTCAATTCCGCGTTCTCCAAATCCTGGAGCAACAAGAATACCATCTAAATGTGCGATTTTTGAAGTGACATTTTCTGCATTAAGAAATTCTGAATGTATAGAGACGACTTTAACTTTTACCTCATTAGCAGCACCAGCATGAATAAAGGCTTCTAAAATCGATTTGTAAGAGTCTTGAAGTTCAACATATTTCCCAATTAGTCCAATGACAACATCGCCCTTGGGGTTTTTAAGTTTTGTTACAAAGTTATTCCAAGAGGTCAAGTCTGGGTTGCGACTTTCAAGTTGTAATTGATTCAACACTACCTTATCTAACCCTTCTTCAAGCATCATGTTTGGAACATCATATATAGTTGATGCATCGATAGATTGAATAACAGCTTCTCTTTTGACGTTACAAAAACGTGCTAATTTTGTTCGAATCCCATCACTTAATTCATGTTCGGTTCTACATACTAAAACATCTGCTTGGACCCCACTCTCCATTAGTGTTTTAACACTGTGTTGTGTGGGTTTTGTTTTTAACTCGCCTGCAGCAGACAAGTAAGGAATCAAGGTGAGGTGAATTACCAGTGCATTCTGATTACCCATTTCCCATTTTAATTGCCTTACAGCTTCTACGTAGGGTAAGGATTCTATATCTCCAACGGTCCCACCAATTTCGGTTAATACGATATCATAGTCTCCAGATTTTCCTAAAATCTGGATACGATGTTTAATTTCGTCTGTAATATGAGGTATGACTTGAACCGTTTTTCCTAAAAACTCCCCACGTCTTTCTTTATCAATAACACTCTGATAAATGCGACCTGTTGTTACGTTATTAGCTTGAGAAGTGGGCACATTTAAAAAGCGTTCATAATGCCCTAAATCTAAATCCGTTTCAGCACCATCATTAGTGACGTAACATTCGCCATGTTCATAAGGATTTAAAGTTCCTGGATCTATATTGATGTAAGGGTCTAATTTTTGAATGGTTGTACGATAGCCTTGAGCTTGAAGTAATTTAGCTAGAGAGGCTGCTATAATACCTTTACCTAACGAAGAACTTACGCCTCCAGTAACAAAAATATATTTAGTGGTAGTGTCTGTCATTATGCGTTGTTAAACGCGAACAAATTTACAAATAAGTATTGAAACTATTCGTAAAATTTTAAGTTGTTTATGAACAGTTTATATTAAATAAAAAAAGTCTTATTTAACGTCAACTAATTCAACATCAAATATCAAATTTGCATCTGGGGGAATCGAACCGCCTGCACCTCTGCTGCCATAACCTAAATTACTAGGAATCACAAAACGCGCTTTATCTCCAATTTTTAAAAGAGAAACACCCTCATCCCAGCCAGCAATAACTTGTCCCATGCCCAACACAAATTCGATAGGTTCTTTTCTTTTGTATGAAGAATCAAATACAGTTCCATCTGTTAATTGTCCTTTATAGTGTACTGAAACTGTAGCCCCTTTTTCCGCTTTTGAACCACTACCATTTTGAAGAATTTGGTAACGAAGACCACTTTCTGTTTTTTCAAAACCAGTTGCTAATTTATCAAGCTCAGCTTCAATTGATGCTTTCTCTTCTGCGAGTCGAGATTCACGTGATCCTTCAAAGCTTCGAAAAGCCTCAACCGATTGAAACGCTTCTGCCGCTACACCTACTGCAATAATTTCAACAGTCTCAAGCACATCGCCTTGAGCAACACAGTCAACGATTGACTGCCCTTCAATTACGTTTCCAAAAACAGTATGCTTACCGTCCAACCATGGTGTTGGAATGTGTGTAATAAAAAATTGGCTTCCATTCGTTCCAGGACCTGCATTTGCCATGGATAAGATTCCAGGAACGTCGTGCTTTAAATCCGAATGAAACTCATCATCAAATTGATATCCTGGATTTCCTGTCCCAGAACCCAATGGACATCCACCTTGAATCATGAAATCAGGAATTACTCTATGAAATTTTAATCCGTTATAGTACGGGTCACCTTGTTTTTTAACTGAATTCTCTAATTGACCTTGAGCTAAAGCAACAAAGTTACCTACTGTTCCAGGTGTTTTTTGAAATTCTAAATTTACTAAGATTTCACCTTTAGATGTGTTAAATTTTGCGTATAAACCGTGTTCCATGATTTTAAAATTATATTTTTTTATAGCTGCAAATATAAGCAGGAATTATAAACAAAAAAGATTCTGGAATGGTTTTGTTGTTTGCGACGTTAATTAGCAACCTCACTAATAAACTTTAGCCGGTATAATCGCAGTTCTTGATCGTCATAATCTCCGTCAAATTCTTCAATAGCCGCTTCAATATCATCAGATTCAGAATCCATAAAGTAATCATGAATTTCTTCTTGTTGGTCTTCATCAAAAAGTTCATCAATCCAATAATCAATATTTAATTTAGTTCCAGAAAAAACAATCGCTTCTAGCTCTCTAATAAATTCAGACATATTCATTCCTTTAGCAGATGAGAGGTCGTCAAGTGGTAATTTCCGGTCTATATTTTGGATAATATATAGTTTCAGTGATGAATTTGACCCTGTAGACTTAATGACCATGTCTTGCATTCGATCTATTTCATTTTCATCTACATAACGCTTTATAAGCTCTACAAAATCGTTTCCATATCGCTTTGCTTTACCTTCTCCAACTCCATGAATATTATACAACTCTTCTATAGTAATTGGATACTTAAGCGCCATATCCTCCAAAGATGGATCTTGAAAAATAACAAAAGGAGGTACTCCTAATTTTTTAGCATTTGATTTTCTAAGGTCTTTTAGCATGGGCATTAAATTGACATCCGCTACTGAAGTGGAAGGACTGAACCTTCTATTAGAATCTGATAAATTGTAGGTATGATCTTCAGTCATTGTAAACGATGATGGTTCGTTTATAAATGTTAGCCCTTCATCTGTAATCTTTAAAACACCATAGGTTTCGATATCCTTGCGCAAAAACCCTGCTACTAAAGATTGTCTAATTAATGCCATCCAATATAATGGCATCTTTTCTTTTCCTTTACCAAAAAATGGCTTTTCATCTGTTTTATGTGATTTAATAAGCGCATTTTCCTGGCCCGTCAGTACATTCACTAAATCCTTACTTTTATATTTTTCATGGGTAGAGGAAACTACTTCAAGAAGTAAACTTACTTGGTTTATTGCTTCGGATTGTGGCTTTGGGTTGCGAATATTATCGTCCATATCACCCCCATCTCCAGTTTCAGAATCAAAAGATTCCCCAAAATAATGCAGTATAAATTTCCGTCTTGACATCGAAGTTTCTGCCAAAGCCACAACTTCTTGTAGCAAAGCGAACCCAATTTCTTGTTCCGCCACAGGCTTGCCAGACATGAATTTCTCTAGTTTCTCTATATCTTTGTATGCATAGTAGGCTAAACAATGACCCTCGCCACCATCACGCCCCGCGCGACCGGTTTCTTGGTAGTAACTTTCTATACTTTTAGGAATGTCATGATGAATCACAAAACGAACATCCGGCTTGTCTATTCCCATACCAAAAGCAATCGTTGCAACAACAACGTCTACATCTTCCATCAAAAACATATCTTGATGTCTAGAACGTGTTTTGGCATCTAAACCTGCATGATAAGGCACTGCTTTGACTTGATTAACTTGAAGAATTTGTGAGAGTTCTTCAACTCGTTTTCTACTCAAGCAATAGATTATACCTGATTTGCCTTCGTTTTGCTTGACAAACCTAATAATATCATTATCAACTTGTGCCGTTTTAGGCAATATTTCATAGTACAAATTAGGCCTATTAAAAGAGGCTTTAAAAGTTTTTGCATCTGTAGTACCTAAATTTTTCAAAATATCCTCTTGAACCTTAGGCGTGGCAGTTGCAGTTAATCCTATTATGGGAATGTTATCCCCAATTTGGGTTATAATATGTTTTAAATTTCTGTATTCTGGCCGGAAATCATGTCCCCATTCACTAATACAGTGGGCTTCATCAACTGCCATAAAAGAGACGGTTTGTTCTTTTAAAAAAGCTATGTTTTCAGCCTTAGAAAGCGATTCAGGAGCCACGTACAAAAGCTTTGTGATTCCAGATTCAATATCTGATTTAACCTGCTTAATCTCGGATTTATTTAAGGAAGAGTTTAATACATGAGCAATACCCTCTTCACTAGAAATACCCCGAATGGCATCTACTTGATTTTTCATTAAAGCGATTAAAGGTGATACAACAATTGCGGTTCCGTCCTGCATCAAGGCTGGGAGCTGATAGCAAAGAGATTTACCCCCACCTGTTGGCATAATTGCAAACGTGTTTTTTTTGGATAAAATGCTTTTTATAACTTGTTCTTGAAGTCCCTTAAACTTAGTAAATCCAAAATAAGTTTTCAGTGCGGCATGTAATTCTTTAGTCGAAATACTCATTAATCATCAAATTTCTTAACTTAAAGTAAAAAATGTTATCTTATTTAATCAAAAACTAGAATAAATTCAAGAACACTCCTATTTTTTTTGTTTTTTTGTAACTTAATCTAAAGGTAAATATATTAAAACAAGTACACAACCAAAAGATAAAAAATTTGAACTCTAAAAAAGCCATAGTATCGCACGCTAAAAAAACCATCATTGATGAAAGTTTAGCTATTTCAAAACTTGCTGATTTTGTAGATGAATCATTTGCAGAAGCTGTAGAGTTGATCTATAATTCTAAAGGACGTGTTATAATAACTGGCATTGGTAAAAGTGCCATTATTGCTAATAAAATTGTAGCCACGCTAAATTCCACAGGAACTCCCTCCGTATTTATGCATGCTGCGGATGCAATTCACGGAGACTTAGGGCTTATCTTGAAGGAGGATGTTGTTATTTGCATCTCAAAGAGCGGAAACACTCCAGAAATAAAAGTTTTAATTCCATTACTGAAAAAGGCTAAAAACATCTTAATTGCAATCACAGGAAACATGAAATCTATGTTAGCTGAGCAAGCCGATTTTATTTTCAATTCTTATGTACAAAAAGAAGCATGTCCTAACAACTTAGCACCAACCACAAGCACAACTGCTCAGCTTGTAATCGGCGATGCTTTAGCAGTATGCCTTCAAGAAATCAGAGGGTTTTCTAGTGATGATTTTGCTAAATACCACCCCGGTGGAGCACTGGGTAAAAAACTATTTTTATCCGTTAAGGAATTACTAGAACTAAACGAGAAACCAGCTGTATCATTAAATTCGGGTATTAAAGAAGTAATCATTGAAATATCTAAAAAACGCTTAGGAGTCACCGCTGTGATAGAAAACAATAAAATAGTAGGTATCATAACTGATGGAGATTTGAGACGCATGTTGGCTAATACTGAAGACTTCTCTAAGCTATATGCTAAAGACATCATGAGTAAAGCTCCTAAAACTATAAACGTTAGTGCCATGGCTATAGAAGCGATGGAGATAATGGAGTCAAACGAAATCTCACAACTCCTAGTGCAAGATAATGAACAATATGCTGGAGTTATTCATCTTCACGACCTAATCAAAGAAGGATTAATTTAACTATGGGACAAGAAAAAGAAATGTCTTTTTTAGATCATCTTGAAGAATTAAGATGGCATGTTATCAAAGCATCTGGTGCTATAATTATAGCCGCAATCGTCGCTTTTTTAGCAAAAGGATTCTTATTTGACGTTTTAATATTTGGACCAACTAAAGCTGACTTTTTCACATATGAGTTCCTGTGTAATACGTCTCGGATTCTTGGATTTGAGAGTTTTTGCAACACCAACTTCGATTTTGAAGTGCAAAGTCGGACCATGGCTGGTCAGTTTTCCGCACACATATGGACCTCTATTACCTTTGGTTTTATCATAGCTTTCCCATATGTAATCTTTCAATTCTGGAAATTTATAAGCCCAGGCTTGCACCACAAAGAAAAAAATAGCTCAAGAGGTTTTATTTTCATTTCTTCAATTTTATTTTTTATTGGAGTTCTATTTGGCTACTACATTGTTTGCCCGTTGTCCATAAACTTTTTAGGAACGTATTCTGTAGCAGACCTCGTACACAACGATTTTGATTTAAACTCTTACATTGGGCTTATTAGAGCATCTACACTAGCCTCTGGGCTCATATTTGAATTACCGATAATTATCTATTTTCTAACTAAAATTGGATTGGTCACTCCTGAGTTTCTTAAAAAAAACAGGAAATATGCATTGGTTATTGTTTTAATTTTTGCCGCTATAATAACCCCTCCTGATATAGCGAGCCAGGTTATTGTAGCAATCCCAGTACTGGTGCTTTATCAAGTGAGTATCCTTATTTCAAAAATTGTATTAAGAAACCAGAAAAGAAAAGAAACCAATGGCTAAAGAAGTCGAAGAATTTAATGCCTATCGCGAGAAAATGAACACCAAAATTCTTGCAGAAAACAACACGGTCATCAAGCGTATTTTTAACTTAGACACCAATGCCTTCAAAAAAGGTGCTTTAGACACAAAAACAAAAGAATTATTAGGGCTTGTTGCCTCTACTGTTTTAAGATGTGACGACTGTGTGCGCTATCATCTTGAGAAATGTCATTCCGAAGGACTCACCAAAAAACAAATTGCTGAAGCTTTAAGTATTGCGACCTTAGTTGGAGGAACAATTGTTATTCCGCACTTAAGACGGGCTTATGAATATTTAGAGGCTTTAGAAGCTAAATTTTAAAAAAAAAATGAAAAAATCAGCACTATTGCTGGCGGCTGGAATCGTTCTGTTAATCTGAGGATAACTTCTTATAATACAAAAAATAGACTATTCTTTTAATGCGCTTTTTGCAGGCTTATTACTGGAGATTGTTGGAATAGCTGCTGAATCTTATACGTTAATTACACAGAAAAAGTCTAGTTGAATTTCATATAAACTAGTCTGACTTGGTGAATAGTAAAAATCATTTCACTATTTTTAAAAAAATTCTTTAAACCAACTAATGAAGTTAAGAGTCCAAAATTTAATGAAATCCTATAATGGCCGAAAAGTTGTTAAAGATGTTTCTCTTGAAGTTAATCAAGGGGAAATTGTGGGACTCCTAGGCCCTAACGGAGCCGGAAAAACAACATCTTTTTACATGGCTGTTGGACTAATCAAACCAAATGGGGGTGCAATCTATTTAGACAATAAAGAAATTACTTCGTATCCGATGTACAAAAGAGCGCAAAGTGGTATTGGATATCTTGCTCAAGAAGCTTCAGTTTTTCGAAAACTAAGTATTGAGGATAATATCTTGAGTGTACTTCAAATGACCAAATTATCTAAAAAAGAACAGATTGATAAAATGGAGTTATTGATTGATGAATTTAGTCTTCACCACATTCGAAAAAGCAGAGGAGATTTATTATCCGGAGGCGAAAGAAGACGTACTGAAATCGCTAGGGCTTTGGCTACTGATCCTAGTTTTATTTTGCTTGATGAACCTTTTGCAGGCGTTGATCCCGTAGCAGTAGAAGACATACAACGAATTATAGCCAAACTGACTAAAAAAAATATTGGAATTCTAATTACAGACCATAACGTTCAAGAAACATTGGCAATTACAGATCGTACGTATTTGATGTTTGAAGGCAGCATCTTAAAGGCTGGAAAACCTGAAGACTTAGCAAATGACGAAATGGTGAGAAAAGTTTATCTTGGACAGAATTTTGAACTCCGTAAGAAAAAATTAGAATTTTAAGACTCTCTAGACTTGAAGGTTGTATCATAAATTTTCTTAAATAACTTCACAACAAATAACGTTAGTGTTCCAACAGAAGCTCCGATTATTAAATCTTTTAGCATGCTCGGAATTCCCTCTAAAAAGTGATAAAAAAAGGAGACGTTATGTACAAAAATCCCTCCTGAAACTAATAATAAAGCTACAGTTCCTACAACCGACAATGACTTGATGACAAGTGGTAAAGCATTTACCAATCCCATCCCTATAAAATACAAACTATTTTTTCGACCCTTACTCAATTTAACAAGCTTATAGCCCAAGTCATCCATTCGTACAATAAGTCCTACCATTCCGTACACACCAGCCGTAGCTACCATAGAAATAATAGTTACTACCGCTAACTTCATCCCCATCGATTCGTTAACAACCGTACCTAGGGCAATAATAATAATCTCAATAGACAGAATAAAATCGGTTAAAACAGCAGACTTAATTTTCTTAGTTTCTAAATTAAAGAGTGCTTGTTTTGAAAGTAGCTCCGATTTGGGAATAACGGATGCTATATTGTCAGGGAAAAAATAATCCGCAATTTTCTCTACCCCTTCAAAGGCTAAATAGGCGCCTCCAGCTACAAGCACTACTAAAATCGCTGAGGGTAAAAAAGCACTTAATAAAAAAACGAATGGCAAAATAATTAGTTTATTTAAAAAAGAGCCTTTAGTGATAGCCCACAACACAGGAAGTTCTCGAGACGATGAAAATCCAGATGCTTTTTCCGCATTAACTGCCAAATCATCTGCCAGTATACCGGCTGTTTTTTTAGCGGATATTTTACTCATAACAAGTACATCATCCATAAGAACACCAATATCATCAAGAAGCACAAAGAAGCCAGAAGCCATATAACTTATGTTATTTGTTAGAAATTACTGACAAAACCACATAACCAATTATAGACAGTGGAATTCCAGAAAACTGAAAGAACAAAAGAAAGACTAAAGCTGATACGATTAATAGATACCTGAACATATTATCTTTAAAACTCCAGTTTTTAAACTTTAACGCAATCAACTTAATAGGCGCATTTAGCAAATAACAACTTATTAAAGTCATCATTATTAAAACCCATGGATTTAAAATGAGTGCATGAATCGTGTCATTTGATTGATATTCTAAAATTAATGGCAAGGCGATAATACATATAGTATTTGCAGGAGTTGGCAATCCAATAAAGTAGTCTGATTGGTTGTTTGAAATATTAAATTTAGCTAACCTGTAAGCCGAAGCAAGGGTGACTAGCAATCCAAAATAAGGAAGAAGCCTGAAGGGATCCCATGAAAACTGAGGCGTAAGACCAAGTAAATAATAAAGCACTAAACCAGGCACTAGCCCACTAGTAACCATGTCTGCCAAAGAATCTAACTGCAAGCCTAATTCACTCTGAACCTTTAATTTGCGTGCGACTAACCCATCAAAAAAATCAAAGAATATCCCAGCACAAACAAACAAGGCTGTATATTTCATATCCCCCCCTATAGCGTACACTACTGCAATACATCCAGAGAATAAATTTAATAATGTTATAGAATTAGGTATATATTTTTTCACGCTAAATTGTAATTAATTAGTAAAAATAATAAACTATTTTTGTTTTACGTAAATAAACAACAATATCTAAAAAAAAATAGAGTTTTATAATAGTGTTTACCAGATAAAAAAGCCTTTGAGAATCTTAAGACTAATCTTACTCCTTTTTGTCCCTCTATTTATAGAAGCACAAACTACACGAAAATATTCAAACGAATTTATGAATATCGGCGTGGATGCAGCCGCTTTAGGAATGAGTAATGCCGTAGTAGCATCTTCTCAAGACGTCAATTCAGGCTATTGGAACCCCGCTGGTCTTGTACAGATTGAAGACCGTCAAATAGCAGTAATGCATTCTAGTTATTTTGCAGACATTGCCAATTATAATTATGTGGCTTTTGCAATGCCTTTAGACAACCAAACTGTAATAGGTATTTCTTTAATCCGATTTGGGGTCGATGATATTCTAGACACAACCAACCTAATCGATCATCAAGGGATCGTTAATTACGACCGTATTAATTTATTTTCTGCTGCCGACTATGGACTTACATTTTCTTTTGCTAGAAAACTTCCTGTTCCAGGCTTGAATTATGGCGTGAATGCGAAAGTAATCCGACGTATTATTGGTGATTTCGCTACATCTTGGGGCTTTGGGTTTGACCTTGGAATTCAGTTTGAATCCAATGAATGGAAATTTGGATTAATGGCAAGAGATATAACAACAACTTTCAATGCTTGGGCCATTGATGAAGGGCGGTTACAAGATATACAAAACGCAATCCCGGGCGAGAACCAAGAAGCACCAAAAACATCCGAACTAACCCTGCCGAAATTACAATTTGGTATATCTAAATTATTTACATTTAATTACGACTATACATTAAGAACTGAAGTGGATTTAATAGCTAGACTTGAACAAAACAACGACCTCATTTCTACCTCTTTTGTAAGTATTAACCCAGCTTTCGGATTTGAGTTTGGCTATACAGATCTCGTATTTTTAAGAGGGGGTGTTGGGAATTTTCAAAATGAATTACAAATTGACAACTCAGAATCTCTAACATTTCAACCTAATTTTGGGGTTGGGTTTAAATACAATGGCATCTATATAGACTACGCTTTTACTGATATAGGCGATCAAAGTGCTGCTTTGTATTCCAATGTGTTTTCACTCAAAATTGATTTAAGTATTTTTAGATAATGATATTAAAAAACGTAACTACTCTGCTCATTTTACTGCTTTCGCTATCCTCGAGCGCGCAGCTTCAGCTAACAGACGCCTCAGAAATTAGTGTTTTAACTATTGGACCTGGGCATTTGTTAAACGATTCATTTGGACACAGTGCCATTCGAGTAAAAGACCCATTATACAACTTTGATGTGGTGTTTGATTACGGACGCTATAACTTTGAAGCTGAAGGATTTTATTTGAATTTTGCTCAAGGTAAACTTGATTATATGCTTGGACGCACTGCCTTTGATGACTTTTTATCGTTTTACGAATACCAAAACAGAAGTATTCAAGAGCAACAGCTGAACTTAAGCATCGAACAGAAAACGGCCTTTTATTTTTTTTTAAGAGAAAATAACAAGCCTGAAAACCAAGCGTATCCATATGATTTTTTCTACAACAATTGTGCGAATAAAATCACAGATGCTATTGAGACCGTTTTAGGAGAACAAATTTCCTACAACCCACCTAGCAGTTTCGAGCAACAAACGTTTAGAAACTTAATCCGTTCGGACTTAAATCAAAACTCTTGGGGAAGCCTAGGGATTGATGTGGCATTAGGATCAAAAATTGACCAGTTAGCAAGTGTAAAGGAACATCTCTTTTTACCAAAAAACCTTTACCTGCTTCTTGAAAATGCTGAAGTGGAATCAAAAGAGTTAAAGCTTGTTAAAAAATTAAAAATTCTGACACCTGCTACTCTTGATAAAACTTCTGAAGGATTTGGCAGCCCTCTTGTCATTTTATCATTAGTCGCCTTTCTTATGCTTTTTGTAACCTATAAAGACAACAAGAACAATAAACGAAGTAAATGGTTAGATGTAATTTTATTTGCCACCACAGGGAGTATAGGACTTGTTTTACTGATGTTATGGTTTGCTACAGATCATACGGCAACAGCGGACAACTATAATTTGTTATGGGCCTTTGCCACAAATCTTCTTTTTATTCCTTCTATTTTAAAAACACGCCTAAACAATCGAGGCATTAAATACATTGTATTTCTAATCATCCTTTTATCTCTAATGTTACTGCATTGGATGACCGGAGTTCAATCCTTTGCGATTGGATTAATCCCTATTCTGATTGCAACTGGAGTACGATATTTATTTTTAATTCGTCATTTCAACAAGGCAATTCGTGTATAATTAACCTTTATTTGCAAAAACAAAATTTTGAATTACCTCAACGTAGAAAATATATCGAAGTCATACGGCGAACTCAGTCTTTTTGAAAACCTTTCTTTTAGTATTCATAAAGACCAAAAAATAGCATTTGTCGCCAAAAACGGAACTGGAAAAACAACCATTTTAAATATACTTTCTGGAAAAGATACTCCCGACTCAGGACAGATTATTTATCGAAAAGACCTAAGAACCACGTTCCTATCTCAAGAACCTGTTTTGGATCAGTCTCTGACCGTGGAGGAGACGATTTTAAAGTCCGACAACCCGATTTTAAACGTTATTAATACCTATCACCAAGCGCTTGAAAACCCCGAAGATAGCAAGCTGTATCAAACCGCTTTTGACGACATGGAGCGCTACCAAGCTTGGGACTACGAAACACAATACACTCAAATACTTTTTAAATTAAAACTTGTTGATTTAGATCAAAAGGTAAGTGAACTCTCTGGAGGACAACAAAAGCGTTTGGCGCTGGCAAATACGCTATTAAGCAAACCAGATTTATTAATTTTAGATGAGCCTACCAACCACTTAGATTTAGAAATGATTGAATGGTTAGAAGCTTTTTTTGCAAAAGAAAATATCACACTTTTTATGGTGACGCATGACCGGTATTTCTTGGAACGAGTCTGCTCAGAAATTATCGAATTAGACGAAGGTTGCATTTACAATTATAAGGGGAATTACTCATATTACTTAGAGAAAAAGGAAGAACGCATTGAGCGCGAAGCGATCGAAACAAACAAGTCCAAGCAGTTATTTAAAAAAGAACTTGGATGGATGCGTCGACAACCAAAAGCACGAACAACCAAATCGAAGTCAAGAATTGATGATTTTTATGAAATAAAAGAACGAGCAAGCAAACGTCGAAACGACCATGAAATTCAACTAGAGATTAACATGGAACGTTTGGGAAGTAAAATCTTGGAAATCTACAAGGTCTCTAAGGCCTTTGACGAAAAGTTAATTTTAGACAAATTCGAATACGTATTTCAAAGAGGAGAACGCATTGGAATCATAGGTAAGAATGGAACTGGAAAATCAACTTTTCTTAATATGATTACTGGAGGTCTTCAACCCGATAGCGGTAAAATTATTCAAGGCGAAACTATTAAGTTTGGTTATTATACACAAGACGGCATCAAAGCAAAACCGATGCAAAAAGTGATTGATGTAGTAAGGGACTACGGCGACTATATCCCCCTAATGAAAGGCAAGCAGATTAGCGCCCAACAATTATTGGAGCGTTTTTTATTCAGTCGTAAAAAGCAATATGATTTTGTTGAAAAACTAAGTGGTGGTGAACGTAAACGTCTTTACTTATGTACGGTTTTAATACAAAACCCGAATTTCTTAATACTCGATGAGCCCACAAATGATTTAGATATTGTGACGCTTAACGTTTTAGAAAACTTTTTACTTGATTTCCCTGGTTGTTTGCTTGTTGTTTCGCATGACCGTTATTTCATGGATAAGATTGTGGATCATTTATTTGTATTTCGAGGCGAAGGCATGGTGGAGGATTTCCCAGGAAATTACTCAGATTTTAGAACCTATGAAGACAGTACTTCTGTATCTTCAGAACCCAAAAAAATAGCCACTACTAATAAAGAAATCACTCCAAAGCAATCGCAAACCAAACTAAGTTTTAATGAGCAAAAGGAGCTAAAGAACCTTGAGAGCAAGTTGAAGTCGCTTGAGTTTGACAAGAAACAAATCGAGTCTAAATTTTTGGTGGAAGACATTAGTATAGACACCATAGAAATGCTTTCTACTAATTTAAAAAAGGTACTTCAAGTGATTGAAGACAAAGAACTAAGATGGTTAGAATTAAATGAAAAATTGAATTGAATCAACTGCTCTTATATTTAAAATTTTTATGGCATTCCAAAAATGAACATGGAGTCCACTCCCCTTTTGTTTATAATTTAATTACAAAATGCTTTTACAACCGCAGTACAAACATAGCCTTTCAGCAATTTCCAAAAAACGATTCAAAGAGTCAATTCTTAGCACGCTTAGGGCTGTATTTAAAATATAACCACTGCTACCTAGCTGCATCTATCCCCCCTGTTTTTGAATGTGCTTTAAGTTTGGATGGTGTTGTTAAAAAATTCAATAGGATTGAAAACCTAGTGGACCACTCAAATTTAATTTTGGAAACCCCTAGCCTTATCTACATGGATATGAATTCAATAAATACTGACGCAGTCCTAGAATTGTTTAAAGCATGCCATCGCGATTCGTTTGTTTTAATTCCTTCTATACGAAAAAGCAAAGCCCATTATGATAACTGGAATCAGCTCAAATCATCTGCTGACGTTTCGGTCTCTATAGACACCTTTTACTGGGGATTATTGTTTTTCAGAACAGAACAACCCAAAGAACATTTCACAATAAGGCTCTAATACTTTGTTGTTTTATAATATTACTTTTAACTTTAGGGCAGAAAATAGCTAATGAAGATTTATACAAAAACAGGAGATAACGGTACTACAGGACTTATAGGTGGTGCCCGATTGCCTAAACACGATTTAAGAATCGAATGTTATGGGACCTTAGATGAACTCAACTCCTACTTGGGCCTTATACGAGATCAAGAAATTTCAAGTGACTCCAAAGCGGGTCTAATTAATATCCAAGAACAACTCTTTACAATTGGTGCACTCCTAGCGACGGACCCTAAGCTTGAGCAAAGCTCTATTAGTAACCGTTTTCAGACTCTAACACTTAAACCAGAAGCAACTACTTTTTTAGAAACTACCATCGATACTATGAATACGGCCTTACCGCCACTGACCCACTTCATATTGCCAGGGGGTCACACGACGGTGTCATACTGTCATATTGCAAGAAGTATTTGCCGTCGAGCTGAGAGAAACACCACAAAACTTCATTCTGAGCAGCCGGTTCCAACAGAAGTTCTCATCTATTTGAACCGCTTATCTGACTTCTTATTTGTGTTGGCACGGAAATTGTCCAAAGAACTAGAAGCAGAAGAGATCAAATGGATCCCAAATAAAACCTCCTAATTAAAGATCAAGTTTTTACAAATTACTGATTAACAAAATTTTAGTTTACGAGGTAATTAATAACGTTCATAACTTTATTGATGAAATAAATGCTTTTTTACTTGAATTTTTCAACTAAAAAATTATTTTTGCAGAAATTAAACACTTTAAAAAATGTATTGGACGTTAGAACTCGCATCATTCCTTAGTGATGCCCCTTGGCCAGCCACTAAAGACGAATTAATAGATTACTCTATCAGAACTGGAGCACCACTAGAAGTCGTAGAAAACCTTCAAGCAATTGAAGATGAAGGTGACTCATACGACTCTATTCAGGAAATTTGGCCTGACTATCCTTCAGACGAAGATTATCTTTGGAATGAAGATGAATACTAAAAACTCAAAAATTATTTTAAAAAAGTCTCATTTGAGACTTTTTTTTTGCTTTATTTCACAAAGAAAATAACAACAAACTGTATCTTTGACTGTCTTTACATTTAAAGATTATTAAAATAAAACCCAAAAATGAGTTTACTGAATTCGGTACTAAAAGTATTCGTTGGAGATAAATCCAAACAAGACGTAAAGGCGCTCATGCCTGTCGTTAATAAAATAAAAACATTTCAAGTTGCGACGCAAGCCCTTAGCAATGATGCTTTAAGAGCAAAAACACAAGGTTTTAAAACCACTATTAAAGACGCTTGTCAAACGCTTGAAAACTCCATTGCTGAGCTGTATATAGAAGCAGACACTACAGAGGACATTGACAGAAAAGAGGAAATCTACCAAGAAATTGATAGCCTTAAGGACGATGTATATGTTAAAACGCAGGAAGTCTTAGAAACTATTTTACCGGAAGCGTTTTCGGTTATTAAAGAAACAGCCCGTCGTTTTGTAAATAACACAACTATTGAGGTCACAGCAAGCACCTATGATAGAGAGCTTTCAGGTACTAAAGACTACATCTCATTAGACGGAGAAAAAGCATTTTGGGCCAACTCATGGGATGCTGCCGGAAAACCAATTACTTGGGATATGGTACATTATGACGTTCAGCTGATTGGTGGAGTTGCTATGCACGAAGGAAAAATTGCAGAAATGCATACAGGGGAAGGAAAAACATTGGTGGCGACACTTCCTGTATACTTAAATGCCTTAACTGGAAAGGGGGTTCACTTGGTAACGGTGAATGATTACTTAGCAAAAAGAGACAGTGCTTGGATGGCACCTATTTTTCAATTCCACGGACTGAGTATCGATTGTATCGATTACCACCAGCCAAACTCACAAGAAAGAAAAAATGCTTACAATGCCGATATTACCTATGGAACAAATAACGAATTTGGATTTGACTACCTAAGAGATAACATGGCGCATACGCCAGCAGACTTGGTTCAGCGTCCGCATCACTATGCAATTGTAGATGAAATTGATTCGGTTTTAATTGATGATGCTCGAACGCCATTAATCATCTCTGGCCCAATTCCGCAAGGCGACCGTCATGAATTCATGGAATTGAAACCAAAAGTTGAAGATATTGTTGGTATTCAGCGTAAATACCTCACAGGGATATTAGCAGAGGCTAAAAAAATGATTGCTGCTGGAGACACCAAAGAAGGTGGGTTTCAATTACTCCGCGTCTTTAGAGGAATTCCAAAAAACAAAGCACTGATTAAGTTTTTAAGTGAAGAAGGGATCAAACAACTCCTTCAGAAAACTGAAAATTTTTATATGCAGGACAACAATAGAGAAATGCCCAAAGTGGATGAAGAACTCTATTATGTAATTGATGAAAAAAATAATCAGATTGAACTGTCTGATAAAGGGGTCGAACATTTGTCTGGAAAAGACAATCCCGACTTTTTTGTAATGCCAGAAATAGGCATGGAGATTTCTAAGATCGAAAGTCAAAACCTTGCGACCGAGAAAGAAGCCGAACTCAAAGAAGAATTGTTCAGAGAGTTTGGCGTTAAGTCGGAACGTATCCATACTCTAAATCAACTACTAAAGGCCTATGCCTTATTTGAAAAAGACATTCAATATGTAGTGATGGAAAACAAAGTCATGATTGTCGATGAGCAAACAGGACGTATCATGGATGGCCGCCGTTATAGTGATGGACTTCACCAAGCGATTGAAGCCAAAGAAAATGTAAAAATTGAAGCGGCGACACAAACGTTTGCTACAGTTACTTTACAGAATTACTTCAGAATGTACCGCAAGCTCTCAGGAATGACAGGAACAGCAGTGACAGAAGCAGGTGAGTTTTGGGAAATTTATAAATTGGATGTTGTAGAAATTCCTACCAACCGCCCAATTGCAAGAGATGACCGTGAAGATTTGGTATATAAAACCAAGAGAGAGAAATATAATGCCGTTATTGAGGAAGTGACTAATTTGTCTAAGTCAGGGCGTCCAGTACTTATTGGAACAACCAATGTAGAAATTAGTGAACTGTTAGGGAAGATGTTGAGCATCCGAAAAATCCCTCATAATGTCCTAAATGCTAAACTTCACAAAAAGGAAGCCGATATTGTAGCAGAGGCTGGACAACCCGGTCAGGTCACTATAGCCACCAACATGGCGGGGCGGGGTACGGATATAAAATTATCTGAGGAAGTGAAAGCAGCAGGTGGTTTAGCCATTGTAGGAACGGAACGTCATGACTCTCGCCGTGTAGACAGACAATTACGTGGACGTGCAGGACGTCAAGGAGATCCAGGAAGCTCACAGTTTTACGTTTCTTTAGAAGATAATTTGATGCGTTTATTTGGAAGTGAACGGATTGCAAAAATGATGGACCGAATGGGTCTGGAAGAAGGTGAAGTGATTCAGCACTCTATGATCTCAAAATCCATTGAACGCGCCCAGAAAAAGGTAGAAGAAAATCAATTTGGAGTGCGTAAACGATTGTTAGAGTATGATGATGTCATGAACTCACAGCGCGAAGTGGTTTACAAGCGTCGCTATAATGCTCTTTTTGGAGAACGTCTGCGTGTGGATTTGGCTAATATGATCTATGACACGTCTGAGATTATTACGGAAGAAAATAAGGCTAATAATGACTTTAAAAACTTTGAGTTTGAATTGATTCGTTATTTTTCAATGAGCTGCCCTATTTCTTCAGATGAGTTTTCTGAAATGACCCCCCTAGATATTGCTGGTAAAGTATACAAAACCGCCTTCCAACACTACCTCTCAAAAATGGAGCGAAATGCCGAATTGGCTTTTCCAGTAATTCAAAATGTCTATGAAACCCAGCGCGAGAAATTTAAGCGTATTGTGGTTCCTTTTACAGATGGTGTAAAATCATTACAAGTGGTTACTGACCTGGAAAAAGCATACCAAACAAATGGAAAACAATTAGTGACAGATTTTGAAAAAAACATATCCCTAGCGATTATTGATGATGCATGGAAAACCCATTTAAGAAAAATGGACGAACTAAAGCAATCGGTACAGCTGGCCGTACATGAGCAAAAAGATCCCTTACTAATCTATAAGTTTGAATCGTTTGAATTGTTTAAGGTCATGATTGACCAAGTAAATAAAGAGGTAATCTCATTTCTATTTAAGGGGGAAATTCCACAGGAAACTGCCAATACTATTCAGGAAGCAAAATCGCGTCGTCGTGAAAAGACTCGAACGTCTAAGGAAAATATCCCCAATTTGGACGAGCGCTCGGCTCAGTCGAGAGCGGCTGGAAACACACAAGGGTCCCAACAAACAGTTGAAACGATTGTAAGAGACCAACCAAAAATTGGTCGTAACGATCGAGTTACAATAAAGCATGTTATGAGCGGTGAAAATAAAACCGTCAAATACAAGCAAGCTGAACCCCTTATTGTTAAAGGCGAATGGGTATTAGTTAATTAAAATATGATCTAAATATTGATTGACAATTATAGCTTCAAAACCAAGTTAGGGTCTGGACAATTATTGCTATAAAATTCAATATCAGCCTGGGAACACACACCTGGATAATCACCTTCATAATGTTCAATGTCTTTTATGATTTGAAAATGTAGATGTGGTGCATAATCGCCATTTATTTCACTACTACCTATAAAACCAACTACTTCACCCTTAGTTATTTGTGTGTTTTCACTTAAACATTCAATTGATGCCCTAGATAAATGTCCATAAAGAGTGTAAAAAATCATATTATTTATATAATGTTTTATCACTATAGTAGGCCCATAGTCGCCATGATTAGTGTTGTCAGCAACACTATGAATCACCCCATCAAAAGCAGCCATGACTGGAGTTTTTTCCACACACCAAAAATCGATCCCTAAATGAATATTCCGTGATTTTAATGAACTACTTTGATGAAAATAATCACTTCTGTCATACATATTACGACGCTCCAAATAACCACCAAACGCTATTAATTTTTGATGGCTTTTTAAGTAAGAACCTATATATTTAATCCATGACGTAGAACATTTTACATCAAACTCTTCTAACTTTATATTCCCAACCGACAAGTCAATAGAAATATAAGCACTGAAATCTAAATCAGAAGCGACAACCCTGATTGGCGCTTCTGACAATTCCATTAAAAAAGTTCTGAAATCCATTTATATAAATATGATTTAAAGATACGTATATTAAAAAAAATAATTCTAATATAAAAAATTAGATTAAATTAGTGATAACATTTTAAATGTGAATAAAAACCAATCAAATAAAGCTGCACTTCGTAAAAATGAAGGAGTTTCTAGTCAAGAATCCACCAATAAGGATGGAATTTCTAACTTAAAAAGAAAACGTCAAGAGCAACCCTCTGTTGAAGAATTACTGAAAGGTATTTTAAAAAGTAACACTGCCGCATTAAGCCGAGGAATCACCCTGATTGAAAGTCAAAACCTTTCGCATAAGTCAAAAGCAAACGCCTTAATCCAGAACTGCTTAGAACACACAAAGCCTTCGGTACGGATTGGTATTACTGGCGTACCTGGCGTAGGAAAAAGCACTTACATCGAAGCATTGGGTACTTATTTAACAAACCTAGGCAATAAAGTAGCTGTCTTGGCTGTAGACCCTAGTAGCAGCCTAAGTAAGGGAAGTATTTTAGGAGATAAGACCCGAATGGACGTCTTGGTAAGAAACCCAAATGCTTTCATTAGACCCTCTGCAGCAGGGGAATCTCTAGGAGGCGTAGCGCGACACACTCGAGAAGCGATTACGCTTTGCGAAGCTGCAGGTTATGATGTTATTTTAATTGAAACTGTTGGAGTTGGACAAAGCGAAACATCAGTACACAGTATGGTTGACTTTTTTCTACTTCTTAAGCTAGCAGGTGCAGGCGATGAACTACAAGGTATCAAACGAGGAATCATAGAGATGGCTGATGCTATTATTATCAATAAAGCAGATGGGAATAATAAAAATGCCGCCAAATTAGCGATGTTAGAATTTAAACGGGCCCTTCACCTCTACCCTGCTAAAGCCTCTAACTGGATACCAAAAGTAATTATGTGCAGTGCACTGAAGCAAATAGGAATTGAAGAAAGCTGGACTTTGATTAAAGACTATCTAGATCTAGCTAAATCAGAATTATATTTCACCAAAAAACGACAAGAACAAAACATGTTTTGGCTAATTCAATCTATTGAAAACCAACTAAAAGACCAGTTTTTCAAAGACAGTGTGATTAACAAAGAGATGGAGTCTCAAATTGAGTTAATCAACAACAACAAGCGCTCCCCTTTTGCAGCTGCTGAATACCTACTCAACTTACAGAAAACGCAATCTTAAGGCTTCAAAAACTTTATAGAAGCCATACCCAGCGAATACTCCAAAGCTAAGTCCGCATAAAATATCCAAAGGATAATGTAAGCCTAAATAAATACGACTATACGCCACAACAACACTCCACGCGATTAATAAATAGATTAAGTTTTTGTGTAATGGACGAAGCATTAACCCGACGAAAATAGCTGTTGCCATTGAATTCGAGGAATGGCCCGAAAAGAAACCGTAACCCCAACACTCCCCTTGTCGTATTAGCTCCAAAACCCCTTCCTGTGCGCAGGGACGAAGACGTTCAAATGTGAATTTAAACAGATTGGTGATTTGATCTGTAAATATAATCATAAAGGTGATTGAAATTAATAGAAGAAATACACCCTTTTTACTTAACGGCTTACACATAAAATAAAGCAAAACCAAGTACATTGGAATAAAGGTTCGCTTATTTGTAACTACCATCCAAAAGCCATCCCAAGATTGAGATCCTAAGTTATTTAGAAATATTAGAAACGACTTATCAAATTCTATGAGTTGTTCTAGCATGATTAATTATCGTATGTAGATACTTCTTTATCGTAAAACTCCGTAGCCTCTTTAATCGCTGTCTCTGTTTCTGAAAGAAGCTCTTCTTCATCTTGAGTATCAAAATCCTCTAACCACTCCACTTCATCCGTTTCTAGATTGATAATAAAACGAGGGAAATCTGTATGAATCACAAAGATAGCATTAGGTAAGTCCGTATTATCGCCGAGTATAAATTTTGGTAATTCCATAATTAATTGGTTTTATGAGCTTGAATCAAGCGATTCGTTAAATAAATAAATCTAAGGTATAAAAAAATGGAGGCAGATGCTAATCCTACTAAAAGACCAATCCAAATCCCTGTACTTCCGTAAGCTGATTCTTTGCCAAGAAAATAACTCGTAGGAAACCCTATCATCCAGTAGGCTATAAAAGTTAACACTGTTGGTATCTTAACATCTTGTAATCCTCTAAGAGCTCCTAAGAAAATAACCTGAGCACTGTCGCTGATTTGAAATAAAGCTGCCACAAGCAGTAATTTCGAAGCAATTGACACAACCTCTTGATTATCTGAATAATTATTTACATCATCTAAATCAAGGTAGAGCGCTGGGAAAATATCGTGAAAAATCAAGAAAAGAAGCGCGAAAACTGAGGCAAACATAATTCCCATCAAAAATATAGACTTTGCGATTCGCTGTAGCTCTTCATAGTTTCTCAGTCCTTTTTGATTACCAACACGGATCATGGCTGTAACACTTAGTCCCATAGCGATCATAAATGTCATTGACGATAAATTAAGAGCAATTTGGTTAGCTGCTTGTGCATTTTTACCTAACAGACCACTTAACCATATAGCCGAGGTGAAAATAGCCACTTCAAAAAACATTTGCATAGCGCTTGGCAATCCCAAATTAATTATTTTCTTCAGCATCGTGCTATCTAAAATAAACAGCCTTATATGCGTGACAAATGCAGATGCTTTTTTATCATTTTTAAGTAGAGTCCAAATAATCGCAATCATAGCTAGCCTCGACACCAAGGTACCCACTCCTGCGCCAACGATTCCCATTTTTGGGAAACCTAGTTTTCCAAAAATCAAAATGTAATTAAGACCTATATTAATCAGGTTACCTACAATAGTCGCATACATAGCATGTTTGGTCAATGAAAGCCCGTCACTAAATTGCTTAAATCCTTGAAATATAATGAGAGGGATTAAAGAAATTGCAATAATATCTAAATATGGCATTGTTAAAAGTACTACTTCTTCAGGTTGCTCCATCAAATACATAAGCGGCTTAGCTAATAGAATCATCCCAAAAAGCAATAGACTTAAGACGATACACAAAAACAAACCGTGCTTGAAAGCAGATTTTCCTTTTTTAAAATTATTTTCAGAATCAGCTTCTGCAACCAATGGAGTGATGGCCGTAGAGAACCCAATTCCCAAGGACATAGCTACAAAGAAAAAACTATTTCCAAGAGAAACTGCCGCCAATTCCGCAGACCCTAATTGTCCCACCATAATGTTGTCCACTAATCCTACGAAAGTATGACCCAACATACCCATAATAACAGGAGCAGACAATTTCCAATTATAACGAAATTCTTTTGAGAGGTGTGATAACATTTTTAAAATACATTGTTAAAAAAAGCAGCTAATAGCTGCTTTTTCTATTCTTCTTCTTCCGAAACCGATGTTTCAGTTTTAAAATCGATAAGCTTGTGTTGATTTAATAAATTATACCAACTCAATATTTTTTTAATATCACTGGCATACACCCGGTCCTCGTCGTAATCAGATAATATAGAAAAGAAATAGGCTTCTAAATCATCTTTGGAGGATTTTGGTGTTATGCTTGTTTGCCCACCATTTTCCTTTTCAAATATGTTTGAAAAAACAGTTTTTAAAGGCACTTCTTTGCTAAGTGTGTATATCGCAATTTCACTTAACAGGCTAACGTTACTGCTAATACTTACTGAAATACGTTTTTGATCTAACAAAGATTCTGCGATAAAACCGCCACGAGATTGTGTAATTAATTTATATAAGCCTGGTTTTTTTGAAATGGCTAAAATTTTATCTAATTCCATTGATTAAATTATATTATTTATTTAAGATCTTTTTTTTGACATGTTAGGAAAACGCATTCGATAATCAACACTTGTTTTTCCTTTAGATATATTACTCAATTTGCCTTTAAGAAGTCGCTTTTTAAGAGTAGATACTTTATCAGTAAACAAAATTCCTTCAATGTGATCATATTCATGCTGGATCACTCTAGCTATTAAGCCATCGAATGTTTCGGTATGCGTATTAAAATTTTCGTCCAGATATTCTACTTTTATAACTGGTTTTCTCAACACCTCTTCACGAACATTTGGAATACTTAAACACCCTTCATTAAAGGACCACTCTACGCCAGTTTCTTCAATGATTTTGGCGTTAATAAACGTTCTCTTAAAGTCCTTTAGCTTTTCTTGTTCTTCAACAGAATACTCCTCATCATCTGCAAAAGGAGACGTATCTACAAGAAACAAACGAATTGAAAGTCCAACTTGTGGAGCAGCAAGTCCAACTCCATGAGCACCATACATAGACTCGTACATATTGAGGATGGTTTCATCTAACTTTGGAGTGGATTTAGAAATCTCAGAAGCTCTTTTTTTAAGAATAGGATCTCCATAGGCTACAATTGGTAAAATCATACTTTTAGTAATAAGGGGTCAAAAATACAATTCTTTGGTTTTATAAAATAATACTTCAAGAATTATTTATTGTAAAGATAGGACTGAAGAATAAGCGTCGCGCTAATTTCATCAACGAGCGCCTTATTTTTTCGTTTTTTTTTATTAAGACCACTGTCAATCATTGTCTGGAAAGCCATTTTTGAAGTAAAACGCTCATCAACTCTGTGTATAGGTATATCAGGAAGCTCTTTATCCAATGTTTTAATGAATTTCAGTATCAATGGCTCACTTTCTGAAAGTTCATTATTCATTTGTTTTGGCAATCCAATAAGAATCAAGTCCACTGATTCTTTATCGATATAAGATTTTAAAAAATCAATTATATTTTTAGTGTCTACAGTAGTTAATCCTGATGCAATAATCTGCATCTCATCTGTAACAGCTACACCTGTTCGCTTACTTCCATAATCTATTGCTAAAAGACGTCCCATATATGACAAAAATAAGAATTTAAAACGGATATGTCTGCCTTAAAAAGTGAGTCCCTTAAGCAGTAAAAAACCTTGATTATTTTATATTATTTTTTTATTAAGGCTATATTTGTAAAAAACACGCAATGACTAATCTGAGAACACTTATTGAAACTGCTTGGGAAGACAGAATGCTTCTGCAGGAAAACACAACGAAAGAAGCGATCCGATCGATAATAGATCTACTAGATAAAGGAGAGGTTCGCGTTGCAGAACCAACTTCAGAAGGATGGCAAATTAATGAATGGATTAAAAAAGCTGTCGTAATGTACTTTCCAATTCAAACAATGGAAACAATTGAAGTTGGTCCATTTGAGTTTCATGATAAAATTCCTTTAAAAACAGGCTATGCTGAAAAAGGTGTTCGAGTAGTACCTCACGCAGTCGCACGCCATGGTGCCTACATTTCTAAAGGCACAATCTTAATGCCTAGCTATGTAAATATAGGAGCTTATGTAGATGAAGGCACCATGGTAGACACTTGGGCTACGGTAGGAAGTTGTGCTCAAATTGGAAAAAATGTCCACCTTTCCGGAGGGGTTGGTATTGGAGGTGTTTTAGAACCTCTGCAAGCGGCACCTGTTATTATTGAAGATAATGCTTTTATTGGTTCGCGTTGTATCGTAGTTGAGGGTGTTCGTGTCGAGAACGAAGCTGTACTTGGGGCTGGAGTTGTTCTAACAATGAGTACTAAAGTAATAGATGTAACTGGTGAAGAACCAAAAGAATTTAAAGGAATTGTACCAGCACGTTCGGTTGTTATTCCCGGTAGTTATGCCAAAGAATTTCCTTCAGGTACTTTCAACGTCCCTTGTGCGTTAATAATTGGCAAACGAAAAGAAAGTACTAATAAAAAGACTTCGTTAAATGATGCATTGAGAACACATAATGTAGCGGTATAGTACATTTTTACAATATGACTTACATCTACCAAAACCTTTAACTATATGGTTAATAAATTACGAAAATTCAGCTTACGGTTCTTAAGAAAAATGCGTCATTCTCCTCCAAAGTTATATGCTCATTTTCTTTACGAATATTATACAGGAAAAAGATTGAATTTAGAAAATCCGGTTGAGTTTAATGAAAAAATTCAGTGGTATAAAGTTTTTTATCATCCGAAAATTCTAAACAAATTAGTGGACAAATTTGCAGTTAGAGCATATGTTGAAGAAAAAATTGGAGAGAAATATCTGAATGAAATTTACGGAGTATATGAAAGGCCTGAAGAGGTAGCTTTTAAAGATTTACCAAGTCAATTTGTGGTTAAAGCCACCCATACTAGTAGTCATAACTTGATTGTGACCGATAAAAAGAAGGTGGACACGAATGCAGCTAATAAGCTATTTAAAAAGTGGCTTGGCAAAAATCAATATTATAGAACAGGTCAAGAATGGGCATACAAAGATGTTAAACCACGCTTAATTGCAGAGAAGTATTTAAAAGAAGACGAGAGGTCTTCACTAATAGACTATAAATTTTATTGCTTTGATGGTGTTGCTAAATTTTTAGAAGTTCACCTAGATAGAACTGACAACCATAAAAGAGGTTTTTTTGACCTAGAATTTAAACCCTTACCTTTTCGCTATGTTTCAATAGAAAAAAGTATCACAGATGAGATTGAAGAACCTTCTAATCTTGACGAAATGAAGAGATTATCTGAAATATTGGCCGATAAATTCCCTTATGTACGTGTCGACTTTTACTCAATCAATGGAAAAGCTATTTTTGGTGAAATGACCTTTTATCCGTCAGATGGAAGAAAAGATTTCACTCCTGATAAGTATAACAAAATAATTGGAGAGTACATGAAGCTTCCTAAACTCAAAAAAGGTCAAAAATTAATAACAGAACTCTAGGCTATGACAAAAGACAAAGTCAATACTCATTCAATAGACGCAGTAATTTTATGGGTAAATGGAAGTGACGGTAAACACATAGATAAAATATCAAAATATGTTGAAAATAAAAATATTATTTCTTCAACAAAATTTAGAACAAGATTTGATCAGGTTAATGAAATCAAATTTACGATTGACTCTATACTGAAGTTTGCGCCATATATTGACAAAATATATATTATAACTGATGAACAAACTCCCGATTTTTTAGAGAAAAGCGTTAGAAAGGATTACTATAATAACGTCTCAATCATTGATCATAAAGTCATTTTCAAAGGCTATGAGAAATTTCTACCTGTTTTTAACTGTAGGCCTATTGAAACCTGTATGTACAAAATTCCAGGACTAGCAGAACATTTCATATATTTCAACGATGATTTTTTTCTGATTAACCCAACTAAACCTAGCGACTTTTTTAGAGATAAATTACCTGTTCTTAGAGGTAAATGGCTAAAGTTTGATAAAGATATTTTTTACAAGAAATTCAAAAAATCAAGAATTAGCCATAAAAAAGCACAGCAAAAAGCTGCAGAAATCATTGGTTTGAAGAAATACTACAACTTTAAACACACCCCTCACCCACTTAGAAAATCAACATTTCAAACTTATTTCAAAAATAACCCCGGAATTTTAATAGATAATATTAAGTTTAGATTTCGAAATGAAAATCAGTTTACTCCACAAGGCTTAGCTAATCACATAGAAATAAAAAACAAAACATGCGTCCTTAAAATAGAATTAGAACTTCTCTACTTTAGATCATACAAAAAACCGCTTTTTTGGTATAAATTTCAAATCAAATTAAGACATAAGCAAAAAAAGTTTTTAGGACTACAGAGTCTTGATCAATGTCCTCCAAAAAAACTAAATTTTCTAATTCACTGGATTGAGAATTGCATAAAATAATTAACTACAAAAATACACTTTAACTAGTTTTATTTATTCCAAAAGAACAAACGTTTTTTGATGCGTTTTTTTCTATGGTATCTGTATTGAAAATCACAGGTGCTTTTCCACATAATATCAAAAATAGAATTATAAGATTTACCTGTACATTTTGAATACTCATCACTCATAACTTCAATCATAGATTTATGAGTTGTTAATTTAGAAAAATTAGCGATACGTTCGTTAAAACTCATGTCCTTAAATTCCATTCGATTTAGGTCGACAAGGTAAAAGTCGTAACTTGCATCCTGTTTAATAATCAGTGTGTTTCCTGGTGAATGATCTAGAAAATTAATACCATTTTGGTGTAAATCATATGTGAACCTTGTAAAGGCTCTTAGAATAATTTCATGATCGGGGTAATTAAAGTCTGTCGTAAGTTCTCTGTAAGTAAGGTCATAAGCCAAATGCTCACTTATGTAGTAACTTTTACCAAATAAACCAAAAGTTGAAAATTCGTAATAAGCAACCGGCTTTGGGGAATTTATCCCTAAATATTTTAATTGTTTGGCAAACTCAAAAGACCTTCTCGCTTTACTTTTTCTTATAGTCCCATAAATTAAACGGTTAATAAACATAGGGACTTTAAAGGCTTTCACATTAACCTTAACCTCATTTAAATTAAATAATTTAATTGTATTTCTTGAAGCTTCACCAAATTGTTCTCCGTTTTGAGCAAAATTAGATATAAAGTCATCAAGTTTAGTTTGATGGTTTTTAAAAAAAGAATCTACTACTTTGTTCATAAAAATTTTAAATCAGTTCGTTGGCTTCAGTATTAATAATTCCATAATCTGTCCATGCTTTTGACTGTTTTTTGGTGTTAGCTCTAATGGCTAAATTACGATCTATTGACTCTTTGGTTTTATACCCCCTAGGGTGATCTAGATGGATACAAATCGAACTATATCGTATTTGTTTACTTTTAACTCCATAGTTAAACAGGCGCTCTCCTAGCTCACGATCTTGTCCACCATATTGCATACGTTCGTCAAAACCATTAATTCCAATTATATCATTTTTCCATCCAGAAGCATTATGACCATTCCAACTTGCATTTGTTGGAGTAATCTTATTTAAAAACCAAGCTTTAAATCCAGAAGCTGATAGCTTGTTATTTTTAAATGTCGATTTTAAGCCGTTTGCTTTTAACCATTTCAAATCAAAACAATTAGCTTCATTAATATCCCCAATAGTTATGAGTTTTGAAATATTCATAGGAAGCATAAAATAACCACCTGATAAGAACCAGCCCTCCTCTCTGTGTTTAATATGAGTCTGCACAAAATCAGCTCTCGGAATACAATCACCATCTGACATTATGATATACGAGGTGCAGCTTTGTATAATGGCTTTGTTTAATATTTGTGACTTTTGAAAACCATTATCTTCGTGCCAGACATGAATAATAGAATAAAAGACTTCCTTTTGAAGTTTTATAATAAGATCAGAGGTTTCTCGGTTAGAGCCGTCGTCAGCAATAACTATTTCAAACAATTTATACGTTTGATTATTATAGCCATGAAGTACTTTTTCTAACCATTCGGTAGAGTTGTAAGTACTTATAATAATTGAAGTGTCTATAGAATTCATGTGGTACAAATATAAAGTTTTTTTGTAAATTTACGACTCTAACTTGAACACAAACCTTAACAGCAAACACCCCAACTTGTTGTGAGATTAAAGACTAGAAAAGCTTTTATATTCTGTTAAATTCATAAAATAAACTAATGATATTTATGAAAAATGATTAAAATATCTGCAGTTATCATCACATACAATGAAGAAGAGCATCTTGAAAAATGCTTGCGTTCAATAACTGGAATTGTTGACGACATTATAGTTGTAGACTCCTTTTCTACCGACAGAACTATTGAAATATGCAATGCGTTTAATGTGCGAGTAGTTAAGCAATCATTTTTAGGATACAAGGAGCAAAAAAACTTCGGAAACTCTCAAGCAAAATATGATTATATTTTATCTCTAGATGGAGATGAAGCATTGTCTGATACCCTCAAAAGTTCAATTTTAAAAGTAAAATCAAATTGGTTATATGATGGCTATTACTGTAACAGACTCAACAATTATTGTGGTCAATGGATAAAGTATTCAGATTGGTATCCAGACAAAAAGCTACGGCTTTTCAAAAAAAACATGGGGGAATGGAAAGGGATTAACCCTCACGACTCATTTAAATTATTACCTAATTTAAAAACCGGAAAACTAGAAGGAGACCTTTTACATTGGATTTATCGCGATTATGATGAACACAAGCAAAAAATGGAATCTTTTTCTACAATTGCTGCACTTGCCTACTTTGAGCTTGGGATTAAATCTTCTGTTTTCAAAACCATTTTCAGGTCTTCTTGGGCTTTTTTTAAGGCCTACTTTTTAAGACTTGGGTTTTTAGATGGTAAATCGGGCTGGCACATATGCAAACAAACATTCATAGTGACGTATTTGAAGTATTATAAACTTAGACAGCATTGGAAACAAGCAAGGGCTTCGAATACTTAGTTCTAGAAAATTTATAGAAATAAAAAACAAACCTTGATCTAGCTTTTAAAAATAATGTAAATTTACATTTCCTCTTTTTCAAAAAAGAAAGAATTTAACCTTAACTATTTTTACTGCCATGAATTCTCTTGAACTCAATAACACAATTAAAACGCTGAAACAAGGGGGTATTATCCTTTACCCAACTGATACAGTCTGGGGACTAGGATGTGATTCTACTAATTTTTCCGCAGTTGAAAAATTATATAAGCTTAAAAATAGAGAAGACGAAAAAGCAATGATATGTTTAGTTAATGATTTCAAAATGTTAAATTATCACGTAGAAGAAATCCCAGAAGCGGCTTACAGTATATTGGAACATGCTGAAGAACCTACAACTATCGTATATGACAAGCCTTTGAGAGTTACAGAAAATCTTATTGCAGCTGACAATACATTAGCTATTCGAATGGTAAAAGAAGGCTTCTGTGCAGATTTACTAAAAAGATTTAAAAAACCTATTGTATCAACTTCTGCAAATATTTCAGGAAAATCTACTCCAAAAACCTTTCAAGAAATTGAAGAGTATATTTTAAAAGGTGTGGACTATGTCGTAAATTTGGACCATACAAGAAAAGCTTCTAAAACGTCTTCTATTATTAAACTGAGTAATAATGGCGAAGTTAAAGTTATTAGAAAATAATTTTCAACTGTTACCATACACGAAAAAATGAATTATAAACATGCACTTTCAACTCCAATTTTTGAGATAATCTCTAAATCAGCAGAGCAACTTGGTTTTGACTCTTATGCCATTGGAGGTTTTGTACGGGATTTTATTTTAGATCGTGATGCCAAAAAAGACATAGACATTGTAGCGATAGGAAGTGGAATTGAACTAGCTAAACGCGTTTCAAAAAATCTACCTAACAATCCAAAGGTTCAAATTTTCAAGAACTACGGAACAGCAATGATTAAATATGAAGGCGTTGACCTAGAATTTGTAGGGGCTAGAAAGGAATCCTATACAGAAGACAGCAGAAACCCTATAGTTGAGGATGGCACATTAGAGGAAGATCAAAATCGAAGAGACTTTACAATCAATGCAATGGCCATTAGTCTAAATACTGCCAACTATGGCGACCTCTTAGATCCATTTGGAGGTATTAGTGATATCACTTCAAAATGTATCAAAACACCCTTAGAACCTGCGATTACTTACAGTGATGATCCTT
>JABAZC010000041.1:0-812 GCA_018608625.1 Flavobacteriaceae bacterium
CTTTCAGCAATCTTTTATGCCGTGAATAATTTTTTTTGGAAGAGAATGCTATTCAAAATATCACCCTTAAGTTTAATATGGTGCAGAGGAGTGTTTACTGTAATTTTTAGTTCTGCTCTTTTGTATCTTCTCGGTATTTCTTTTCAAGAGGTAAGGAGCGCACTTTCTCAAGATGGGTGGCTTTATATGTTAGCAGCTAGCTGCGGAAGCCTAGGGTTATTTCTAATGGTAACAGGCCTCAATGAAAGTTCACTCAGTCATTTTGCATTTTTTCTAGTTTTAATGTCCGTAATGTCCTTGTTTGGAGTCTCGCTAGTCAATGATATTTCCATAACTTATCTATTAGGATCTATTTCTTTAATAGTTGCTTTTATAATTCATTCAGTTGCCGATGTACGAAAATTTTCAATTCAAAAAAGCAGTTGGCGGTTTCTTTTAATGTCGCTAGCATTTACATGTTCAGGTTTTATTAACTGGCATTTAGTAAAGAATTACAACCCGTTTATTTCAGTTTGGACGCAAGAAATCTTCTTATTCTTGTTGCTTACTATTGTTGGGTTAGTGAAGGGAAAAGCTCACCAAAAAACATTAAAAACTCTTTCCTACGCACTGGTGTCTATCCTTTTGATCCCAATGTTATTTCTGATGATGTATTTCTTCCGAGTCTCGTTACAGAACGACCACCACAAACACCGCCACTACCTACTACCGTGACGGAAGATGTGAATGAGCCTACGGTTGCAGCCTCGACGGATAATGTAAATGAGCCTACGGTTGCAGCCTCAACGGAAGATGTGAATGAGGCAACCATA
>JABAZC010000041.1:822-6190 GCA_018608625.1 Flavobacteriaceae bacterium
GGTTAACTGATCCGCTGTTGCTATGTTTAATAGGATTGGTTTCTCCTTTATTTACTTCTATTCTAGGAAGTGTTGTTTTAAAGGAAAAATGGTCTTCTAAATACTATTACTCATTTGGTTTGTTAGCTATAGGTATTGCTTTATTTTTAATGGATTGATTATGGAATTAGTAAAGGTTTATTACTACAGGAAGAAATTGCTTCAAGCCATTGGTTTTGAAAAAGCCTCCACAGCTGCAATAAAAGTGTTGATGATTGAAATAGAGCAGGAAACAAATTCAAAGCTAAGCTTTAATACACTCAGAAGATTTTTTGGTTTATTGGAGTTAAAGAAACCTAACTATAAAACATGGATGACGTTAACCGATTTTTTAAGACTAAAAAGTGGACATACTTTTGAAAGTAAAAATGCAAATATTACCTTTTGGAAGTCACACCACCGGTTACTGCTTGAGTTAACTACAGGAGATGAAGCATCCATTATTGGATATCTGATAAAAGAAAAAAACACCGAAAACTTTACTATCCTTCTCGGCTACTTAACTAATCACGCAATTGCAAACAAGAATATAAAGCTGCTAAAGTCAATTTACACGCATAGTAGCTTATTTGAAGGTAGTTCAGAATTTTCTAAGTTTCTTTCAGAGTTAGTGATGCCGTTTTTAATGGAGTTGAAAAATGAAGATTTGAAGCAGTTGTTTCCTATTATTAACCTTTATAATTTTAAAAATAATATAATTTATCGTCACATTGCCTACTCGTATTTTAATGGTAATTATGGATTAATTATTAATCAAATGGTTGCCAGTGATCGTTCTGAGCAATTATTTCTCAACAGTTTTGAAGGCTATTGTAACTATTTGTCTAATATGGGCTTGAGGAGAATGCCAAAATTAAGCCTGATAGAGCTGAAGGTTTGTTATCCTACATTAGCCGGCAGGTATGTTGGCTATCAGTTATTATTGTATCCTGAGTCCACAACAATTATTTTAGAAGAGTTAATCAAACCACTTGCAAAACATTTTACTCCACATTATTTCTTTCTGGAAGTATTTAGTGCATTATTACTCAACAAGGATTTTAATGTATTGAGCCAACTTATCGATTCACATTATGAAGCACTCTATGAAATTGATCAGTGGTACGCTTTTATTACCCTTAATATGTATCAAATAGCAGAATCAGCAGTGTATGTTAAAGAGGGGCAATTAAAAAGAGCCTTTATTGTTTTAGATTCTATTCATATTGAACAGACCTCAAGTGATTATTTCGATTACATTTACCTGTTTTATTCGATAGTTTACTACCACATCTTACAATTTGATGATCTTGTTGGTAAACAAAAAGTGTTAGCGACGTATAAGAAAACCGCTCAAAGAGTTGGGTTCTATAGGTTCGATGAGGAGCTTTTAATTAACTTTTTTAAATAGCTATATCACCTTAGTTTAGAGATGTGTCAAATGCCTTTTCCATCAATACATCAAATATTTCTTCCCTTTTTCCCTCCATTTTGCTTGAGAAGTGTAGTTCACAAAATAAATCAGTAGATCAGCTTGAGGGGGATAATCAACAAAAAAGATTTTCTTATCAGCTTGGGAAGCGTATTCTACAAAAGACCATAAGCCTTGATTACCTGTTTCCTGCGAATCATATTTTACTTTATAAACACATAAGTCAGCTTGTGATGCATAATCAACTACAAATATCCTAACGTGATGTAATCGCCCTCAAATTGATAGGCGGCTGCCATTATAGACCCAACTGCAGAAGATGAAATTCTGATTACAAATAATATGGAAGAATGAAAGAAAAAAACCTCCATATTGATGCAGAAAAAATCAAAAACTTGGCTTTTGAAGATTTACTTTTTGGGAACAAAAACAAAGATTTCGGCGCTTATGAACTTCGGAAAATAAAAAACAAAAGTGCCCTTTATGGATTTTTAATTAGCGCCGTTATTGTTACCCTCGGATTTTCTTGGCCATTAGTGTTAAAATTTTTTGAGCAAAAAGACCACACTCCTGTGAAAATTAGAGAAAAACAGGTTTTAAAATACTCTGAGCTTTCGGCGCCACCTCCAATTGAATTAGAAAAACCACCTGCAGAGAAAATACAAGTTCAATCGAGGGAAATAAAAAAATTCATTAAACCAGTGGTTAAACCAGATGAAGAAGTAATTGATGAGGAACTAATGCCTACCATCGAAGAGCTTGAAACCGCAGATGTAGGAACCGAAAACGTTGAAGGTTTAGACTCTATGGTTTTAGACCAAGACATAGCCTCGTTTGATGAATTAGTCATTGAAGATGAAGTAATTGAACCTTATTTGCAAGTGGAAGTAATGCCAACTTTTCCTGGAGGAGAACAAGAGCTTTTAAAGTATTTGGCCGAAAATGTAAAATACCCAAGGTTGGCTAGAGAAGCTAAAATTCAAGGGTTAGTAATTGTTAGGTTTGTGGTAGATGCAGATGGTTTTGTTGGTAATATTGAAATTCTGAGAGGTATTGGTGCCGGCTGCGATGAAGAGGCTTTGAGGGTTGTAAAAGCCATGCCTAAATGGGAGCCAGGATATCAAAATAATAGAGCTGTGCCTGTTATTTACAATATGCCTATTAGGTTTGCACTTTTAGATAATTAATGTACTCGAAAATTTTAACCATTATAAGAGCCTTACTATTTATTGGTTTGGCCATTTATATTCTCTTTTTTCAGAAGGAGCATTCACTTTTAACGTATGGCAACGCTATCTTTTTTCAGGTTTATTAATAGGTTTAGGAGTCTACAGGTTGGTGCAGGTTTATCGTTCTTGGTAGTTTTTTTGGGTTGCCAAAGCAAAACTAATCCACCAAAGCAAAAACCAATTTATGTGGACCAAACTTATTACCAGGTTATTAAGGCTTGCGCCGATGTTTATAAAGCCAAGTACCATATTGAAGTTCCAATTGTTGCTTGTAATGAAGCATGCATTTTAAAATTGTTTATTGACGATTCAAGCCATTTAATAATAGGAAGTTTTGAGATTGATGAAGACCTTAAAGCTATTGTTAAGTCGCAAGGTTACACTTTAAATACCGAGCCTCTTGCCTACTCAGCCATTGTTGGATTATCAGCTACTCAACAATCTTTTAACCTTACCAAGAACAACACATATTTTATTCTAAACCAAGAACAAAATATCAATAAATGGATTCAGCAATTTAGTTTAGAAAACACCTTTGGGCTTAACAATATAGATTCACTTTTTACAAGATTATTGGTTGAAAAAAAAGCCATTGGGTTAGTCAATTTAGTTTCCTTGAATCAATACAAAAATGAGTTTGGCTGGGAAGGAAAAGACTCTCTCAGTATTTTAGCGATTGAAAATGATAGCGAAGAAGTTTTCCCAAATTCAGTTGATATCGCCAAAGGCAATTACAAATACTACATGCCCATTTGTTTTTTGTTTAAAAAAGAGAGTATTGGCCATGAGGCAAGATTTTTAAAATTTCTCTTCCAAAGAGATGGACAAAAAATATTACATAAAGAAGGATTGGTTCCTCTTCTCAATTTTGAAAGGAATATTGAAATAAGCAGAGAATAAAAAAAGCCGCTCCAAATTAATGAAGCGGCTTGCTTTTGGAAAAGGGATTTGGTTTACTATTTCGTCAAAATCAGTTTTTCATGAATCATAGTATCGCCTGAAATTACGTTGATGAAGTAAACTCCAGTAGACAATCCACTCATGTCTATTTCTTCTTGGTAAACTCCTCTGAAGTTGGCCATTTGTTTTTGCATTACCAAGCTTCCATCTTGTGAAGTTATTCTGATGTCTAATCTATCACTTGTTGCACTTGTGGTGCTTAGGTTTAGGTTAAACATTCCTCTACTTGGGTTGGGTGCTAATTGTAAGCTCATATTACCCACCTTTTGTTCGGTTACTTCAGGCAATACCTCTTGTGTTGGTGTTGCCACTTTGTTGGCCAACAACGCTGCAGGTGGTGGTGTTTGCATCAAGCATTCACTCCAATTCCATACAACGTTTCTGTCTTTGGCCATTACTGTATCGGCTATAAAACGGCCTGTTAAGTTGGTTCTGCTTGGTAGCAAGATGTTTCTTACTTCTATGTTTCCATTGTCTACATAAACATTCGCATATGAATCAACTCCTTTTGGGGTTACCTTAAAGTAGCGTGCCTGTGTTCCGCCTCCAATGTAAATAGTTACCATTTGGCTATCTGGATTCAGCACTGCTCTCTTGCCTAGCTCTACTCTATTTCTTACTCTTAAGTTGGTAGCTTGGCTAAACTTAACTTTTGCTGAACTACTTTTTGTAGCAGCATTTTTTAGGTACAGGTTGGTGATTTCTACATTGGGCTGGGTAAAGGTTACCGTAGCTCCTTTGTGTACTGTGATATCTCCATACCTGTTGTTGTTTAACGTTACTGTTGAGTTTCTGAGAGCTATTACATGTACATTCTTCCTTCCTTCTACTTTTACAGCTCCTACTTGAGCATAAATAGTATCAAAGTTTCTTGGTATTAGTGTAGAGGTGTTGTGGTATGGTAATCCTAGCATCGCAGCACCATATAACAAGGTGTCATAATGCGTTCTGTTTCTTACCAAAATACTGTCTGATTTAATAAAGCCATTTGCTCCCATTGGGCCAGAGAAGTTATCTACTATGCCAATACCATTGAGGTTACGAACTCCAATGGCGCCATTTAAAACTTTGTTTCCTGCTTTAAGTCTCATATAGTCATTGGCCAATATGGTATAACTCTCAATAAAGTCTACTGCATTGTAGTTTACAATAGCCATGTTGCTCATACAACCTGAAGGGTTCATGGCGGTTACATTATAGCTTTGGTTTAATCCATCGGTTATCGATACTTGTATTTGGGTGGTTGTTTCATTGTTTGACCATACGTAGCTTAAGCCAGTTTCATTTGAGTTTACCACAAAACTTACTTGGTTACACCATGGGTTGTTCAAAGTATCAATAGTAATGCTTGGACCAGGTATTACACTTAAGTCGGTTAGAATAACACTATCACAGCCTTGTAAGGTTTGTAAAGTATCTGAGTACATACCTGATACACTTACATACATACCTCCTAGCAATACCGAGTCGCCATTACAAATGGTATCTGATACATTTACTGTAAATCCATTGGTTATGGTTAAGTTTAAGGTCATTAAACTGTCACATCCTGCTGTATTTGGAATTGTGTCATAGTACATTCCTGACTGGGTGTAAGTCATGCCCCTCCAATCGTAGCTTCCACATGCCGTAGCTGATACTGTGCTGCTTGTTACGTTATTGATGGTTAAGTTCAAGGTCATTAAACTGTCACATCCTGCTGTATTTGGAATTGTGTCATAGTACATTC
>JABAZC010000041.1:6290-7907 GCA_018608625.1 Flavobacteriaceae bacterium
CTGACTGGGTGTAAGTCATTCCCATCCAGTCGTAGCTTCCGCAAACTTCTGCTGTTGTGGTGCTTGTTGATGAATAGTTTACCGTCAAATTCAATGTAATAACTGAATCACACCCTGCTTTATTTGTTAAGATATACGTAGCTGTATTATTGCTAGCTATATAAGTATTATTATCTATCCACGTATAACTATCGCAGCTAACTACAGTCTGCACACTAGAATTACTTTGATTAATTTCTATTGTATCCTTTGCGACTGATGCAGCCCCACAAGAATTTGAACTTAAGTCATATGAAATAACGTATTCCCCAATTGTTGATGAGCTTAAATCGATTTCACCTGTAGTTGCATTGATAGATAGCCCTGATGTAGAAGAAAATGTTCCACCTGTAGCACCTGTTATTACAGGAGTAGGGTCTAATTCGGTGGCACAATAACTAGAAATAGAATAACTTATGCTAGCAACTGTAGATGGCGAAATAGTAATAGATGCAGGTTGAGAACATAAATCAAACTTCTCATAAACACGAACATGACCTGAATTCCTTCCTCCTCCATCATTCAAAATGGCGCCTGATGCTATTATGTCTCCGGGTCCATTCATTGCAACTGAATAACCTAGTCGGTCGTCTGCAGCTTCAGCATCTAAATCGATACCTAATTGATACCATGTACCACCAATAATTTCATAAACTCTGACACTTCCAGAATTACTTCCACCTCCATCATTCAGAGGAGCTCCTACTACTACTCTATCCCCTAAATCATTGATAGCAACACCACTTCCATCTCCTTCGCCTGATCGATCACTGCCTGCTTCTCCTAAAATATCTTGACCTACTTGAGTCCAAGCACTTCCGCTGTAGCTGAAGATTCTTGTTAATCCTTGCTGACCAAAATCGTTAGGTGCACTTGCTACAACCTTATCACCTGCAGCGTTCATGTCTACCGACCAGCCAAAATTAGTATTCGCTGTTCTTCCATTAATGTCTGCTCCTACTTGACTCCATGACAATCCATCGTATTCAAAAACACGCGCTTGACCTGAACTAGTGCCAAATCCATTGCTATACCTAGCACCTGCAACTATTCTATCTCCTAGATCGTTCATAGATACAGAGAATCCGAATTCATCTGCAGCTACTTCACCATCGATCTCCGCTCCTAATTGAACCCATGATCCACTGATTAACTCATAAATGCGAACTTGACCTGAATTACTGCCATTGACATCATTGTATATCGCACCTGCAACTATGCGATCTCCAGCTGCATTAATATCTACAGACCAACCAAAACGATCATCAGACGATTGACCATCAATATCAGCTCCCAATTGTGACCATACGCCGTTATCGTATGAGAAAACACGAACTTGACCTGAGTTAACTCCACCAGCGTCGCTAACTTGTGCACCAACAACTAGTCGATCTCCAGCTGCATTCAACGCCACATCCCATCCGAAATTATCGTCTGCAAATTCTCCAGCAATCGCATTACCATACTTTAACCATGTTGTATCGTTCCACTTATAAACAGTAACTGAACCTGAATTAAGACCGTTAGGATCATCATATCTAGAACCAACTGCCATTATATCTCCTGCCTTATTTACAT
>JABAZC010000057.1 GCA_018608625.1 Flavobacteriaceae bacterium
GAAAGGCTTTTCTTATTTTTACACAAAGCTTTGGTATGAATTATATACTTTTTGACGGACCAAATAGAGAGGCATTACTGCCATTTACTTATACACGTCCTGTAGCAGATATTCGTATAGGAATTTTAACTATTCGAGAAAAATGGGAGTTATTTTTAGGGGCTACCACTACCACAATAACAGAAGATTACCTTTCTGAAAAGTACCCTATGGTAGAAATGGAAGATAATATCATGATTAATGCGTCCTATTTACCTTCCCATGCATTGGTGAATCAGATCAAAAACTTATCTAAAAATCAAGCTGTTTATGATGGTGATGCAATTGTTGCCTTTTATAGCTTTGAAGACCAAGAGGTAGATTTTGATTCCTTTGAGACTTTTCAATGTGAAGATTCTATTTTAAAAGTTGAAAGAACTTGGGATATTTTTTCCAAAAATGGAGCTGCAATTACTGCTGATTTTGAGCTAATTACGGCCGGTAGAACTTCTGCAGCAATTCCAGAAAGAACTCAAGCATTTAATGCAGAACAAATATTCATTGAACAAGGCGCTCGTTTGCCCCTTTGTGTACTCAATGCTAATAATGGTCCAATTTATATTGGTAAAGATTCTGAAATCATGGAAGGCAGTTTGGTGAGAGGCCCCTTTGCACTTTGTGAAGGTTCTGTTCTTAAAATGGGAGCTAAGATTTATGGGCCTACGACTATAGGACCCTATTCTAAAGTAGGGGGTGAAGTTAATAACGCTGTATTTTTTGGCAATTCTAACAAGGGACACGATGGTTATCTAGGCAACTCTGTAGTCGGTGAATGGTGTAATTTAGGAGCGGACACAAATAATTCAAACCTTAAAAATAATTATGCAGAAGTTCGTTTATGGAGTTATGAGACTCAAAATTTTGCAAAGACTGGTTTACAGTTCTGCGGACTTATGATGGGAGATCACAGCAAGTGTGGCATCAATACGATGTTTAATACCGGAACCGTAATAGGAGTTAGTGCAAATATATTTGGTACTGGGTTTCTTCGAAATTTTATTCCAAGTTTTAGTTGGGGTGGAGCGAGTGGTTTTTCTACTTATTTAATATCAAAAGCTTTTGAAGTTGCAAGTGTGGTGATGAGTCGTCGTGGTATTGAGTTTTCTGCGCAAGACACAGCTATTTTAGAACAGGTGTTTGAGCAAACTTCGGTATTTCGAAAGGATTAATATTTACGGACGTTTTTGACTTCTAACAGGTTTGTTGGGTTAACACCTAGTCCCTTGACGTTTGCTAATGTAAAACGTACAACTTCATCATAAAACAAGACCACTATAGGTGCTTTTTCGAGTACTAAGGCATCCATTTTTTGGTAAAGCTTTATTCGGAATTCGATATCCGTTTCTTTTAGAGCCTCTTCATACCAAAAATCAAATTGTGTATTTTTAAAATGAGTATAGTTAGGTCCGTTAGGAGCGAAGTTCTTACTATAAAATAATGATAAATAGTTTTGTGCATCTGGATAATCAGCAACCCAACTTGCTCTGAATAAATCTAACTTACCATTTGACTTTGCAGACTTTAGTGAAGACGGTGGCATGACATCAATGTTTATTTTTAATCCAATGGTTTGAAGTTCACGTTGGATAAATTCACAAAAACTCAAATAATTAGCGGTTGTGCTTAATGTTATTTCAGGGGTTTGATTTCCAGATTCCAATTTGTAAATTTCTAAAAGTTTTTTGGCTTTTTTTGGATTGTAAGTATATCCACTATTTTTCTTGTACCCGGGAAGTCCTTTTGGAATAAAACCTCCGTTGCCAGGGATTCCAATTCCATTCCTAAGATAGGTCATCATTTTTCTACGATCAAAGCCATAGTTTACAGCCTGACGCATTAGTTGATTTTGATATTCAGTTTTTTCAGAATCCATATAAAACCCTAAGTATTCTGTATTTAGATAAGGGGCTCTTAGCATTTTAACAGTAGAGACGTAGTTAGAATTAAGTGCTCCATTTGAATTAAGAATCTCGTCTTTATATGATGCATCTAAACCTGAAATAAAATCGATATTGCCCTGTATAAATTCAAGAAATTCACTTTGTTTTTCTGCTAAAAATGTAATCGAAATAGCTTCTAAATAGGGGAGGCGATCCCCTTTAGAGTTGAATTCAAAATAGCGATTATTTTTCCTGAAAATTAATTTAATATTTTCTTCCCAACGTTTAAATTTATAAGGCCCCGTTCCGATTGGGTTTGATCTAAATTCAGCTCCGTAATGAGATGTAACTTCTCTTGGAACAACGCTGCAGTACTTCATAGTTAATAAGCCTAGAAATGCAGGAAATGGTTGCTTGAGTGTTATTTGAAACTGGCGTCCATCAACTGCTTTGTAAGACTGCACATTTTTCAGTACCCAACTTCCCGGAGACGCTAATTGGGGTGATTTCAAACGGTCAAAACTATACACGAAATCAGTGGCGTTTACAGTTCGAGTATTGCTTTTACCAAATAATTTATGGGGATGAAAGTACACGTCTTCTCTTAGATCAAACGTGTAGGTCTTACCGTCTTTAGAAATAGTCCATGAACTTGCAATTGCAGGAGAAATAACTAGAGTTGAGTCCATTTGTACTAAGCCGTTAAACAATTGGTTTGTAGCCCATATATCGGCATTATCTTTGGCGAAAGCAGGGTCTAGCGAACTGATATTCTTATGCTCATTATATCTAAACACTTGATCAGACTTAGATTCATCGTTTGTTGTACTGCAGCTTAAAATGAAGTTGCAGTAAATAATAAGACTTCCCAAGTAGATTCTGAAGTATTTACAGGCTTGCTTTGTCATTATAGATGTTAGTTGTAAATTAGTACACTTGGTAAAAGTACAAGAATGATTGATAGAAAAAAAGTCGCTTTTTATACTTTAGGTTGTAAATTAAATTTTTCAGAAACTGCAACAATCGCTCGTAACATTCAAGATGAGGGTTTTGATCGTGTTGAATTCTCTGATTTTTCAGATATATATGTAATTAATACTTGTTCGGTTACTGAGAACGCTGACAAACGATTTAAAACGATTGTAAAGCAAGCTCAACGTGCTAATGCCTCCGCTTATATAGTTGCCGTCGGGTGCTATGCACAGTTACAACCGGAAGAATTGGCTGCTGTTAGTGGCGTTGATTTAGTTTTAGGGGCTACAGAAAAGTTTAAAATCACAGATTATTTAAACCAACTCACAAAAAATGATACTGCTGCAATTCATTCTTGTGAAATCGCTGATGCTGACTTTTATGTTAGTAGTTATTCTGTTGGTGATCGTACGCGTGCTTTTTTGAAAGTTCAAGATGGTTGTGATTATAAATGTACTTATTGTACGATTCCTTTGGCTCGAGGTATTTCTAGATCAGATTCGCTTCAAAATATATTAGATAATGCAAAAAATATTGCGAATCAAGGGATTAAGGAAATTGTCTTAACTGGAGTGAATATTGGTGATTATGGCAAAGGGGAATATGGGAACAAAAAACACGAACACACTTTTTTTGATTTAGTCCAGGCTTTAGATACAATTGATGGCATTCATAGATTGCGAATTTCTTCTATTGAGCCAAATTTATTAAAAGACGAAACCATTGATTTTGTAGCCAATAGTAATTCTTTTGTTCCTCATTTTCATATTCCATTACAAAGCGGGAGCAATGTGATGCTTAAGGCGATGCGTAGGCGTTATATGAAAGAGTTATATGTTGATAGAGTGGAACATATTAAAAGAGTCTTACCAGACGCCTGTATCGGAGTTGATGTAATTGTAGGTTTTCCTGGTGAAACTGATGAAATATTTTTAGAAACCTATAATTTTCTAAACGAATTGGATATTTCTTATTTGCATGTGTTTTCATATTCTGAACGTCCAAATACTTATGCTGCGACCCTTCCCAATGAAGTTTCTAAATATGTTCGCTCCAAACGAAGTAAAATGTTAAGAGGCCTTTCGGTCAAAAAACGCCGTGCATTTTATGAGTCTCAAATCAATACTCAGCACACCGTTTTATTTGAAGGAGAAAATAAGGAGGGATATATTCATGGGTTTACAGAAAATTATGTCAAAGTAAAGTCACCATGGGATCCAAGTTTAGTGAATAGTCTACACGATGTTAATCTTACTGAAATTGATTCAGACGGATTAGTTCGGATTGGATTTAAAAATTTAGATATTTAACCTTAGATGCGAATTCCTACTGGTAGCATTTTTCTGTAGCGACGGTTTCGGCGTATAAATTTTGCAACAGGCGGGCTAGTTGGGACCACGCTAATATCTTTCTCAATAATATTTTCTAAGACTATTTTTATGAAGTTTTCTAAAAACGATTCAGACATTAAAATTTCAGGAATATTTAGTTTTGTTAAGAAAATTTTTCGTTCTTGTTGGGAATACTCAAGAGTGGCAAGCTCAGCACCAACTTTAAGTTCGTATTGGCGTAAAAAGGCATTGTCTATTAAATTAGAAGCGTCAACCATAGTAAAGAAATTTAGGTAAGGTTAAGATTACTCTTTAATGCAAATTTACAAAAAAAATGTCTAACTAATTAATTTAATCTTTTAGTGCTTAAACAAAACACCAAGATACCCGTTTATTTTTTGCCAGGTTTAGCGGCTAATCCGAGTATTTTTAAAAATATAAAGCTCGACCCGGATGTTTTTGAATCCTATTATTTAGAATGGATGATTCCCTATTACAATGAGTCTATAGTAGATTACGCTTTGCGTTTTTGTGGGGAGGTTAAACATGAAAATGCTGTTTTAATCGGAGTTTCATTTGGAGGCATTATTGCACAAGAAATGAGTTTAGTTTGTCAATTTAAAAAAATCATTATCATTTCGAGTGTCAAAAACCGTGATGAATTACCACTTCATCTTCAACTAGCAGGGAAAACAAAGGCTTATAAATTAGTGCCCACAAGCCTCTTTGCTCAAAATATTGATCTACTTTCTAAATTTGCGTTCAATAAAACAATTGTAAAGCGATTAGATTTATATAAACTCTATTTATCAATAACAGATAAACGCTATTTAGACTGGGCTATAGAACAAGTAGTGTTGTGGGAGCAAACAGCATATGATCCAAATTTAGTTCATATTCACGGCGATTTAGATACGATTTTTCCAATAGACAATATCAAAGATTGTATTGTGGTCAAAGGTGGGACGCATGTAATGATTTTAAATAAATATAGATGGTTAAATGAGAACTTACCAAAATTAATTAATAATTAACCTTCAACTTTTTTCCCAATCAAATCGTATAAACCTTTTTAATTATGCATCATATAAAAACTATTTTCATACCTCTTTTTGTTCTGCTAGTGTCCGCTTTCGTTTTACTCGCTTTTTCAAATAAAATCTCTAAAGACAGGAAACTATCTAACCCTGAAAACGGATATAATATTTATGCGATTGAGATACCTGAAGTGTTAGATTTTTGTGGAGAATCTATGCCAATTCATACCCCAGACATTCGTGAACGTATAGATCGTGAACTTTTAGTTAACACCTATTGGCAATCTAATGGGTTATTAATGTTTAAACGCGCTAAGCGTTATTTTCCAATTATTGAGCCCATCTTAGAGTCTTATGGGGTCCCGAATGATTTTAAATATTTAGCGCTTATTGAAAGTGGTCTCCAAAATGTAACTTCTTCTGCGGGAGCAAAGGGTTTTTGGCAAATAATGAAACCAACAGGGAAAGAGTATGGTTTAGAAATTAATTCAAATGTTGATGAGCGGAATAACTTAGAGCTTTCTACTATAGTTGCTTGTAAATATTTACTAAAAGCGAAGGCTGAATTTGGTAATTGGACGCTGGCAGCAGCGTCTTACAATGCAGGAATTAGAGGCGTGTCTAAACAACTTGAACGGCAAGCGGTTTCAAGTTATTATGATTTGCTTTTAGGAGAGGAAACTGGCCGTTATATGTTTCGAATAGTAGCCTTGAAGGAAATCATTACACATCCAAAAAAATATGGGTTTAACTTTCTAGAAAAAGATTTGTATTCAGTAATTCCAACCTATAAAGTAAAAGTTGACACAGCAGTGAGTAATTTTGTGAAGTTTGCTGAGAAATATGATTTGAATTATAAACAACTAAAAATTCACAACCCTTGGTTAAGAGAATCATTTTTAAATAATAATTCAAGAAAAGTCTACTCCTTAGAGATTCCAATTAAGGGATATTACACTAAAAATTAATTACCGTCTTTTGCCGCCGCGTTGCTGCCCACCGCCAAAGTGTTGATTCGGCATAGATGCTTTTTTCATTTGCTGCTTCATCATTTTAATTTGTTCAGACAACATCTCTCTTTTATCAAGTTTTTGAGCTTCCTGTAATAATTTTTGAGCTTCTTGTTTTCGGCGTTTCGTAAACGCAATTCCAGCAAGGTTTAGTTTAGCCATAGCTAAGTCATGGTCCATTGAAAGGCCTAGGCTGATAGCGTCTTTGAAGTACTTTTCAGCAGCATTCATGTTTGTTTGAGAAACCATGATCCCCTTTAGGAAATTATAATAGCCTTGTTGTTTTTGAGTAAGTGCCGATTTAGGTTTTTTTATTTTATTTAATAAACGATCAGTTCCAGGAAAATCTTGTTTTCGAAGCTTTAAAAATGCTAATAAAATCATTTCATTTTTAAAATATAAAAATACAAAAATGAGAGCTAAGAATATGAGCATTATGCCATTACCGACATAAGTCTCCAGTATTTGATATACAGCATATGCAAGTGTTGCAACAGCTAGAAATAATTTTATATTTTTATTGAACATATCTTTGGTTTTATTTAGTGACTACAAAGGTAGTAAAAACAAATGAAAATTATTTTAAATTAGGTTTGTCAAAGTAAAAACTCTTTGTATATTTGCCCAGCGTTTTATTGAAGATAATAAACTGCCTATTTTAAAGATAATAACACCCGCAAAGTTTTAAAAATATACTAAAATGAAAAGAACGTTTCAACCATCGAAAAGAAAAAGAAAAAACAAACATGGTTTTAGAGAAAGAATGGCTTCTGCTAATGGAAGAAAGGTTCTAGCTAGAAGACGTGCTAAAGGAAGAAAAAAAATTAGTGTTTCTTCAGAACTTCGTCACAAAAAATAATGATTAACAATTGTTAACATTTTAAAGGTATTGCTTGTAGCAATGCCTTTTTTTATATCCAAACGTTAACTAGTTTTGAAACTAAGTATAATTTAATAAATTACATTAAAAAATGCCAAAAAGTAAAGATCTAAAATCAATTTTAATTATAGGCTCAGGACCCATCGTTATTGGGCAAGCTTGTGAATTTGATTATTCTGGAACTCAAGCACTTCGCTCATTAAGGGAAGACGGAATTGAAACTATTTTAATTAATTCTAATCCTGCAACTATTATGACCGATCCAGCAATGGCTGATCATGTGTATTTGTTGCCTTTGACAACTAAGTCCATTATTAAAATTTTAAAAGATCATCCACACATTGATGCTGTTTTACCAACAATGGGAGGGCAGACAGCCTTAAATCTTTGTATTGAGGCCGACGAAAAAGGTATTTGGACTGATTTTGGGGTTGATATTATTGGAGTAGATATTGATGCTATTAACATCACAGAAGACAGAGAAAAGTTTCGTGAATTAATGCTTAAGATTGGAATTCCAATGGCACCTCAGGCGACAGCTACTTCATTTTTGAAAGGAAAAGAAATTGCTCAAGAATTTGGATTTCCACTCGTTATTAGAGCTTCCTTTACTTTAGGAGGTGATGGCGCTGCCATTGTACATAAAGAAGAAGATTTTGATGCGCTACTAACTCGAGGTTTAGAGATTTCTCCAATTCATGAAGTAATGATTGACAAGGCGTTATTAGGCTGGAAGGAGTATGAGTTAGAATTATTAAGAGACTCTAACAACAATGTAGTTATTATTTGTTCTATTGAAAATATGGACCCTATGGGGATCCACACAGGAGATTCTATAACTGTTGCTCCTGCAATGACTTTGAGTGATCGTACTTATCAAAGAATGCGCGATATGGCAATACACATGATGCGTAGTATTGGTGATTTCGCTGGCGGATGTAATGTTCAATTTGCAGTCTCTCCAGATGAAAAAGAAGACATCATTGCGATTGAAATTAACCCACGTGTTTCTAGATCTTCTGCATTGGCGAGTAAAGCAACTGGGTATCCAATTGCAAAAATTGCTGCCAAACTTGCCTTAGGCTATCATTTAGATGAATTAAGTAATCAGATTACAAAATCGACTTCTGCTTTATTTGAACCAACTTTAGATTATGTAATTGTTAAAATACCACGTTGGAATTTTGATAAATTTGAAGGTTCTGATCGCACGTTAGGATTGCAAATGAAATCTGTAGGAGAAGTCATGGGTATTGGACGTTCGTTTCAAGAAGCCTTGCACAAAGCAACGCAATCTCTTGAGATTAAGCGTAACGGACTAGGAGCAGACGGAAAAGAAAATAAAGACTATAATCAGATTATAGATAAACTAACATATGCATCTTGGGATCGTGTATTTATAATTTATGATGCTATTCAGATGGGCATCCCATTGAGTCGTATTCATGAAATCACTAAAATTGATATGTGGTTTTTGAAACAATATGAAGAATTATATTTGTTGAAAAATGAAATTTCAACCTTCAAAATAGAGACGATTGAAAAATCTCTTTTACTTGAAGCAAAGCAAAAAGGTTATGGCGATAGACAGATTGCTCATATGTTAGGATGTTTAGAGAGTCAAGTTTACAAAAAACGTGAAGAATTAGGAGTTAATCGAGTTTACAAGTTAGTAGATACCTGTGCTGCTGAATTTGAAGCAAAAACGCCGTACTATTATTCAACGTTTGAAAGTGATATGGAAACCGCTGACGGCACCCGTTTTTCAGATAATGAAAGTGTGGTCACAGACAAGAAAAAAGTAATTGTTTTAGGGTCAGGTCCCAACAGAATTGGTCAAGGAATTGAATTTGACTACTGTTGTGTACACGGCGTATTGGCTGCTGCAGAGTGTGGGTATGAAACCATAATGATTAACTGTAACCCAGAAACGGTTTCAACAGATTTTGATACTGCGGATAAGTTATATTTTGAACCGGTATTTTGGGAGCATATTTACGACATTATTAAGCATGAAAAGCCAGAAGGTGTTATTGTGCAATTAGGAGGTCAAACTGCTTTAAAGCTGGCTGAAAAGCTAACTAAGTATGGCGTAAAAATATTAGGTACTAGTTTTGAATCGTTAGATTTAGCTGAAGATAGAGGCTTGTTTTCTAACCTTCTTAAAGAAAACAACATTCCTTACCCAGAGTTTGATATTGCGACTACAGCTGATGAAGCTGCTGCAATTGCAGATGTCTTAGACTTTCCAATTTTAGTGCGTCCTTCTTACGTCCTTGGAGGACAAGGAATGAAGATCGTTATTAACAAAGAAGAGTTAGAAAAACACGTTGTTGAGTTGCAAAGTAGAATGCCAGGTAATAAACTTTTATTAGATCATTATCTTGATGGTGCTATTGAAGCAGAAGCAGATGCTATCTGTGATGGAGAAAATGTTTATATAATTGGAATCATGGAGCATATTGAACCTTGTGGAATACACTCAGGCGATAGTAATGCAACCTTGCCACCATTTAACCTTGGTAATTTAGTAATGCAACAAATTAAAGACCATACTAGAAAGATTGCGTTAGCACTTAATACAGTTGGGCTAATAAACATACAGTTTGCAGTTAAAGATGATATGGTTTACATCATTGAAGCAAATCCTAGAGCTTCTAGAACGGTTCCATTCATTGCTAAAGCCTATGGAGAGCCTTATGTAAATTATGCCACTAAAGTGATGCTTGGAGAAAAGAAAGTTACTGACTTTGACTTCAATCCTCAATTAGAGGGATATGCAATTAAGCAACCCGTGTTCTCATTTAATAAGTTTCCAAATGTAAATAAACAACTTGGGCCAGAAATGAAGAGTACAGGCGAGAGCATTCTTTTTATAGACAGCCTTAAAGACGATGCGTTTTATGATTTGTACTCGAGACGTAAAATGTATTTGAGTAAATAGGATTCTATTATAAATTTTAAGTAAAAAAAGCCGCTATTTGTGGCTTTTTTTATTTAGTTTTTGTCATATTAAATTCAAAAATGACACTTACTGTATCAGCAATTTTTGAGCTTACAATCTTTGGTATCTCTACGTCAAATTCTTCTGGATTTAATTCAAATGCTCCCTTAAAAGTTATTTTATTTTCTGAATTTATAATTTGAACAGTCACGTTTTGGATATTTTTGGTTACGCCATGAAAATCAAGAGACCCTTTAATGGGGTAGGCGATAAGAGTATTGTTTTCTGTGTACCCTATCAGTCTTCCTTTGAAAATGGCTTTAGGATATATGTCTGATTCTGCGTAACTTTCATTAAAATGCTCCTCCATAAGGGCATTCTTAAAACGAAATCCTTTGACCAGTGCAAGGGTAGCAAATTGTCCATTTGCAGCGTTAAAAATAGCTGTCACATTTGTGTTAGTTGCTTTTATTTCTTCAAAAGAAGGTACACTTGCTTCAAAGTTGAGTAGGCCACTTTTTGTAAGGTATTTTTCTTGAGAAAATCCTAAAAATGAAATAAATGTAAATAATAGAAAGAGTCTTTTCATAGTTGTATTTTAATTTATTCAACAAATCCTTCTGACTGCCATTGCATAATTAAGTCGATTAAGTTCTGAGGTAGCCTTGAGCCCCCAAGTGGCATAAAGCCTCCTTGTCCAGGTTGCCAGTTAATTCTATCGATAAGATTTGTGTTTTCAATTGAATTTTTAACATTGTTATAGGTTGTTAATGAAACCCCTGCTCCGTTAATTGCAGGACTAGAGTGGCATGTGATACAATTAGAATCAAACACAGGCTTTATGTGTTCTGAGTAAGTAATTGGTTCAGTAGGATTAATTTGTTCTATTAAGTCTTTTTCACTTGTGTTAGTGCAGGAGGAAATTATTAAACATAAGGCAACTAAAAAGAAAGGATTGATTTTCATTTGATACGAATATTTGGTATATTCAAATTTAATTATTTTTTCTTAATTCAATATCCAATTTATTTTTAAGTTCTAAACTTTAACTTTTTATGAAAAAAAAAATCTTTCTCTTTCTATTCTCATTATGCTTATTTTTTGTAGTCTACAATTACTTGTTTCCTGCTCATAGAGCTATTAATGAAGAAAAAGCGCAATTCAATATTGAAGCATCTCTTCTTTTTACTGAGTTTATTGAGGATTCTAAAGTAGCAGAATTTAAATATTTAGACCAAACAATTTCCATTTCTGGCGTCATTACATCTTTGAACTCTAATGATATTACGGTTAGTAATAAAATTTTCTGTAACTTCGATTCCATGTTAAGTAAACTTAAAGTTAATGATTCAATAGTCATCAAAGGAAGATGTATTGGATATGATGAATTACTTCAAGAAATTAAATTAGATCAATGTAGTATTGTTAAATAACCAATGAAGCAAATTTTCACCTCCACTTTTTTAATATGTACCCTTATTGTATTTTCTCAAGATGAATTATTGAGTGAGATTGATACAGTTATTGAAGAACCAACCTATGCAAGTGCAGTATTCAAAGGGCTTAAGGTTATTAATTTTGAATCTACTAAGCTAGTTGCTAAAAAAGGATTTAATTTCATTGTATCACACCGGTTTGGGACTGTGAAAAATGGATTTCAAAATCTTTTTGGTTTAGATGAAGCGGTGACACACCTGAACTTTGTTTATGGTCTTTCTGATAATATTAATATAAGCGCTTCTAGAAGCTCTAATCAGAAAATATATGAAGTAGCTACTAAGTTTAGATTAGTAAATCAGCAAGCCGGTAAAATTCCTCTTACAGTTGTTGGTTATACTTCTGTATTAGCAAATACGTCTCTAGACACAGATAACTTGACTAAACTTGAGTTTAAACACCGATTGAGTTATGTAGCACAACTGTTAGTCTCTCGAAAAATGAATAATAATTTGTCACTTATTCTATCACCCACATTTTTTCACGATAATTATTTAACCGATGATTTTCAGGAAAACTCACAGTATGGAATTGGTTTCGGAGGCCGTTATAAGCTTGGAAAACGCTGGTCTTTAAATATGGAGTACGGAGTGCATTTGAATAGAAGTGAGAATTCATTGTATAAAAATCCTTTTTCTATAGGGGTAGATTTAGAGACAGGTGGCCATGTTTTTCAGTTACTCTTTACTAATTCTCAATCTATGAATACCAACGGAGTATTTGGAACAAGTACCGGGGAATGGGGAGAAAGCGATGTATATTTTGGATTTAATTTAGCGCGTTCTTTCTAAAGCAGACTTATAGCTTTATTTTTCAAAGTCTATTTTAGTAACAATTTTAGGAATTTCTCGTAAAAGCATTTCACTTTCTAACTTATCTACTTTGTCTTTTAAATCTTTGGTTAGAATCTGTTTATTTCGCTTTTCCATCGGAGGGTTTAGCTTTTCAGCATTCTCGAATTTAATGACGTTTTCTAGAATCTCTCTAGGAAGCTGCGTCCCAGCCTTAGTTAAGGTATCTAAAAACTCACGCGCAAAAAATTCATCGATTTGAATTCGTCTTTTTGTGGTGTGAGCAAATTTCCCAATGATTCTACAAACGTTGTCACGGTCTTCAGGGCTTAACTTATCTGCAAATTCATAATCTTCAATTTTTTTAAGGCTTAAAATAATTGGTTCTAATGCATCTTTGGTAATAATATACACATTGTAATCTCCAATATTATAATGAAACTGATTAATTACATCCAGAGTATTGGAGGGGATAACTAGAAATAAGTCATTTTTAACATCCTCATGTTTAGCATATTTTTTCAAACTTTCAGTTTGAAGCTTGATGTATTTAGGGAAATTTGTTAAATCATCATTAGCAGGGCTTTTAGCATCAAACACGATCAATTGTTCCATGATTTCAATGGAATTATCAGGCTTATTTCTAGGGTGAGGAAAATCTTCTTGACTTATATATTTTATGACATTATTTCTGCAAATGAGTTGTAGGTGATTTTGAACCTCTTTTTCGTGATCAGACCATTTTAATTTCATTTTGTTCAATAATTCCTCTTTTTCTTTTACACGTTCGTCGTTTAAACGTTCCTTTTCTTTTTCTAATGATAGCTGTAAAGTGACAGCTGTTGCAAAGTTTTTATTCGCTTCTTTTTGGCGACCTTCTTCTGCTTTTTGAAATGAGATAGTTTCACTTTTAAGTGTATTCCTCTCTCTTTCTATAATCTCTAGTCGTTCTTCTAATCTAGCCTTCTCAATTTTGATTTGCTCAAAACCTCCTACTTTAGCAGCTGCAATTTCTAATTGTTTATTTAAGTTTGAAGTGTTTGTGTCCTTTTGAACCAACTCTTTTTCCAATATTGATATCCTAGAATCTTTAAGTTCTATTTGATCCTCATTATCTGATTTCGGTTGTTTTAAATATATAGCCAAACCTGCAAATCCTAAAAAAACAACTACTAAAATTATAAATTCCATATTAGATAAGATAAAGTCCATTAAAGGACACATGTATTAATAGAAAAATTAGAGATTAATTTCTCTTAAGCTAAATTAAGATATTTTTTTTCAACAAATCTGTACCCATAAATCATTAATCCTGAATAGAAAAAATCACCTAAAAGAGAATTTCTAAAAAAGGGTAGGGCAAGAGTGTAGCATTCAAATAATCCCGTCCATGTTTTAGGATAGCCAATAAGCCAAACACCAAAATTAGTCACAACAAAAAAGCTTAGACTTCCAAGCATAATTGTAAACACACTAGGTTTTCTGGTTTGAGTTCCAATAAAACTAACGAATAAAAAAGCGCCATAAACAAATACTGATATTATATAAAAACCTAAAAAAGCATCAGATAAAGCCATAATAAATATAGGAACCAAGTAGGCCATTTTTTTATTTTTAAAGTAAAGGCCTCCAAAAAGAGCTATTGCGGTAACTGGTGTGAAATTTGGTAGGTGAGGGAATAGTCTAAATAGTACAGCAATAAGCATGAACGCGATAATAACAAAGTGTTTTTTCGTGATGTAAGCTTTAGGCATTTTAAAAAGTTTATCTTCAAAAATAATATTATTTAGACCAACCTAGCTAATTATATTTAGAAATTTTAGTTTTGAATCTAATATTATTTAATATCAAAATCACAAATGTTTAATAAATATTTTTTATTAATCAAGGTACATGCTTTGTGCATGTGGTACAAATGAGTCTGTATCCATAATTGGAGTGATTCCTTCATTATCAAATCCAAATCTTCCTGAGTTTTGAATGGCTAAAATTGCTGCAGCAAGCATAGGTTCTTCAATAGTACCTAAAACACCATAATTACTAACAGATTCTTTGATTTCAATGTCAGGAATTAACCCTGTTGAAGGGACTACGAGATCATCTTTATTGACGGTAATAGCTACTAAGGGTTGAAGCGCATACAAATGGCTTGAATTAGCGCTTTGTCTTTGGAAATTAGAAGAATCATAAATTGTTATGGAAGCTTGAGATTTACCAACAGTTTTAGTCCCAATCTGAACAACATCAATATACGCATCTAGACTATTTATAATCATCTCACTAGCAGATGCTGAACGACCAGTTGTTAAGACGTAGACTTTATTTAGACCGAGTGAGTTTATAGCACCTCCTTGATATAAGCTACTAGAGAAGTTGTAATTTGAATTATTATTTTGCAAATCATTATTATATTGAAGTTTTGCAAAAACTCCATTTGAAAATCCAGTAATCATACTGCCTAAAGCAGAAGCTGATTTCACACTGCCCCCTGGATTGTATCTTAGGTCTAAAACCAAATGCTGAATATTTTGTGCTTGAAATTCTCCAAAAGCGTTATTTAGTTGATTATCGAAATCTGAGAAGAACCCATTGTACATAATATAGGCTACATTTTCTCCATCCAAATTGAACACTTCTGTTTTGAAAATTGGATTCTCGTAATAAATTGTTTTAGTTAGTGTTACTATTTCAGAAGTATTTGTAATAAAGTCATCCTCTGGTTCATCGGTTCCATTATTATTATAAGTAGCTAACCCAATATTATAGCTTTCACTAGCAAGAAGTGTTTCTAGATTATTTACGGATAATGTTTGATCATCTATTTTATTAAAAACTTGACCTCTACTAACTGAGGCGTAACTTGCATCGCTTTCTGGTAAGACTAAACGAACAATTCCAAAAATATTTGTTGTGCTTCCTGGGACATAATAAAAGTTGAATTCTGCACCATTTGTTTTTGTAACCCCATTAAATTGCTCTTCTAAGGTTATGTAATTGTTGGTAATCCAACTGAAGCGATCTATGTTTTCACGATCATAAATAACATTTTCAAATAAAGTTTCTGGAGTTTCAAAACCATCTAAATAGCTTTGATATTCATTGTTATTCGAAAACCGGTTATTTGCTAAATCAGCACTATTTTCTTTATAGAGATAAGCAAAATTCATTCCTTTCCATACAAAATCTTTAATTTCTGTGCTATTTGATATAGAATCGTCATCATCTTCAAAACAACTAAAAGAGAAGCTGAGACAAATAAGGACAATTGTGTATTTAAAAAATGATTTCATATATGTTGTTTGTATGTAATTTTCTTTAGCTTTGAGAAGTATGCCTAAATTAAACTAAATATTAGAAAACAAAAATTTTATTTTTAATCGTGTAACAATTTAAGTAATTAATCGTCTTTAAAATATAAACAAATACCCCATATCTATTTTGAGTGAATCAGAGTTCTTAATAATCATCACTCCATTTAAGGACAAGATGTTTAGAATTTCGCGGCGTTTATTGGTGTCAACAGAAGAAGCTGAGGATGCAGTACAAGAGGTTATTTTGAAATTATGGAGGAATCGAAATAAATTTTCGGATTACAAAAATCTAGAAGCTTACTCGATTACAATAACTAAAAACTGGTGTTTTGATCAATTAAAGTCAAAACACTCACAAAACATAAAATTAGTACATTCTAATTATGAAGATCATACACAATCGTTACAGAAATTTATCGAAGTTAATGATAGTCTTCGCTGGGTAGAATTTCATATGAATTCGTTACCAAGAAATCAAAAGCTTATTTTACAGCTAAGGGATATAGAACATTTTGAGTTTAATGAAATAGCTGAAATGTTAGATATGAATGAAACGACAATTAGAGTCTCGCTTTCAAGAGCAAGAAAAACAATAAGAGAAAAGTTAACACAGACCCATAATTATGGAATTAAATAAAATTGAAGGTCTTTTAGAGAAATATGATAAGGGGGCCACCACGTTAATCGAGGAAGCGCAGCTAAGGGATTATTTTTCTCAAGAAATCATTCCCTATCATTTAGAGTCTTATAAACAACTGTTCTCTTATTTTGAATCGGACGCCAAACAGTTTGCACAAACCCCCATAATGTTAAGAATTCAATTCCCCAAAAAAACCCGCTGGTATGCTTCGGTTGCTGCGGCTATTTTAATTATGGTTACAGTGTCTATCAACCAAACCATTAAAAAAGATGAATTGTTTCTGTCTAGGGCTGAATTACGCGCATACAACGAAACATTAAAAGCCTTTCATTTAATTTCAAATCAAATGAATAAAGGATATGAAGCTTTAAGTAGTTTAAGGATAATCGAATCGTCTTTTGAAAAAGGTAAAAAGAATATAAATATGTTAAGTGAATTTAATAATTCAACCAATAAAATATTTAAATTAAATAAAAAATAAAAAATGAAAACACAAACACTAATTCTTAGTTTAATTCTGTTGCCTACATTGCTTTTATCTCAGAACATTTTTGATAAATATGAAGATATGGATCAAGTCAGTTCTGTAATTGTAAATGAAAAGATGTTCAAAATGTTGGCAGATGTAGAAACAAATGATCCAGATTCTGGAGCATTTATCAGTCAAGCCAAAATGTTAAAAAATTTAACTGTATTTACTACTTCTAGTCTGGATGTTACGAATTCCATTGAAAAGGATGTCGCTAGTTATATTGAGAGTTCTAAGCTAGAAGAGTTAATGCGTATCAAAGATGGAGCAAGTAGCATAAAATTTTTCATTCTTGAAGGTAGTGATGACAATCATGTTATAGAGCTTTTAATGTTTGTGAAAGGTTTGACAGAAATGACCCAAGATCGAAATTTTTCTGTAAATGGAAAACAACTTGAAATTGAAACCGTTCTTTTGTCTCTTAAAGGAAATATCGATTTACGTGAAGTTTCAAAACTAACGGCTAAACTTAATGTCCCTGGTGGAGAATTATTAAAAAATGCAACTAAATAATAAATGAAAAACACATCTAATTATCTACTAATTATCTTTTCATTTCTATTTTGTTTTTCAGCATGTACTCATAAAGTTACATTACAATCCTATTTTGTAGATCATCAAGAAGCACCGGCATTCATGTCAATGGATATTCCAGTTTCTTTTTTAAATCCGGATAAAATAGATCTCTCTGAAGATCAAAAAAATGCCATCGAATCTATAGATAAACTTAATATGATCGCCTATAATCTTGTGGACGGTAATCTAGAAGAATTTAAATCTGAATTAGCTGTAGTCAAAGAAATTTTAAAGCTAAATGTTTATAATGATTTAATGCGAATGAGTACTAGTTCAGATGGAAAACTACAAATTCTTTATATTGAAAATCGTTCCGTAATTGATGAGATCATTATTTTGGGTTATTATACTGATATTGGATTTGCAATCATTAGAGTTCTTGGTGATGACATGAATCTTTCTAAGATATTAAAATTAGGAGATGTAATAAACCAGTTTGATACCAATCATTCAAATATGGATTCTTTTATGAAGTATTTACTGTAGAATCTTAATTCAAAGCTATTAAATTCCGGTATAGTTTGAGGGTGTAATAGCCTTTAGTTCTAACTTAATGGCATCACTAACGTCCAAGGTTTCTATAAAGTTTGAAATTGATACTTGAGTAATTCCCTCATTTGTTCGCGTTAACCCTTTGAGGGCTTCGTAAGGATTAGAATACCCTTCTCTTCGCAATATTGTTTGAATGGCTTCTGCAACAACGGCCCAATTTCTCTCTAAATCTTCACTTATTTTAGCGGGGTTTAAAAGTAATTTTTTCAAGCCTTTTAATGAGGATTTAAAGGCGATAATTGTATGTGCAAATGGAACACCTACATTTCTCAAAACAGTACTATCTGTTAAATCTCGTTGCAATCTTGATATGGGTAGTTTAGCAGAAAGATGCGCAAATAGTGCATTAGCAATTCCTAAATTACCTTCACTATTTTCAAAATCTATTGGATTAACTTTATGGGGCATAGCCGAACTTCCAACTTCTCCTTTTTTTATTTTCTGTTTAAAATAGTCCATCGATACATAAGTCCAGAAATCACGATCCAAATCAATAACTATAGTGTTAATACGCTTGAGTGCATCAAACAGTCCAGCCATGTGGTCATAATGTTCAATCTGTGTAGTTGGAAATGAATGATCCAGGCCAAGTTTGTCTTTTAGAAAATTGTTTGCAAATGATTGCCAGTCTATGTTGGGATATGCCACTTTGTGTGCATTGAAATTTCCAGTAGCACCTCCAAATTTAGCAGCATTTGGAATTGAATTTATGGTTGCAAACTGAGCTTCTAAGCGGGTAACAAAAACTTCAATTTCTTTCCCCAATCGAGTAGGGGACGCAGGTTGCCCATGGGTTCTAGCCAATAATGGAATTTCAGCCCATTCATCTATTAACCCTTTTAAGCATTCAATCAAGCCATAGTATTCTGGTACATAGACATCAGAAATAGCCTCTTTTATGCTGAGCGGAATTGCGGTATTGTTGATGTCTTGTGATGTCAATCCGAAATGGATAAATTCTTTAAATTCAGAAATTTGAAGGACATCAAATTTATCTTTTATAAAATACTCAACGGCTTTTACGTCGTGATTAGTAATGCTTTCTATGTCTTTAATTGCTTGCGCGTCTTTGGTTGAGAAATTTTCATAAATAGCCCTCAGGTCTTGAAAAAGGGAACTGTCAAATTGTTTTAACTGTGGTAAAGGAATTTCACAGAGTGCTATGAAATACTCAATTTCAACGAGTACTCGATATTTGATAAGTGCTTCTTCTGAGAAAAAACCAGCAAGAGCTTCCACTTTTGATCTGTATCTCCCATCAATAGGAGAGATTGCGTTTAGCATAAACAAAGCCATAATTTGTAAATTTTGAAAGCTATAAAGATACGTATTTTCAATCGAAGATTAGTTTTCTTAATTAGAAGTTTTCATAAGGCCATTCGAATATCTATAATTTATTGTTTCCATTTTTCATTACCTTTGATTTTTAATATTTATTTAAATGACCCTCAAGAAGAAAATTCTAGTTGCCCTGATACTTTTGTTTATAATTGCCCAATTTTTTAGTCCTAATAAAAACCAAAGTGGTTTATACGCTATTAATAAGTTTCTTGTAGAAACCAAAGCTCCGATGGAAGTCCAAAAAATTCTCACACAAGCTTGTTTTGACTGTCATAGTGACCAGACAACATACCCGTGGTATAACTCTATTACACCTGTTAATTATTGGCTAAACAGCCATGTTAATGGAGGTAAGAGTCATCTTGATGTTTCAAAATGGTCTACTTATTCAGTTAAACGAAAAGCACACAAATTAGAAGAGTTGATTGAAGAAGTGGGAGAAGGCAAAATGCCTTTAGCTTCCTATAAATGGACTCACGCATCTGCAGATTTAACTAATGATCAAATAGAAGCCTTAATTCATTGGGCTCAAAGAGAGATTTTCAACTATGGACTAGTCAAAAGTAATATTATAAATAGTTCAGTTGAAGACTAATTTATAAGCCTATGAAATCGACTGTACTTATAATCGGTTATGTATTTCCTGAGCCGAATTCATCTGCGGCGGGGACTCGAATGCTTCAATTAATTGATTTTTTTATAAATCAAAATTATACTGTTGTATTTGCCACATCCTGTAAAAAATCAACCAATGCATTTGATTTGGAATCCCTAAATGTTCAAGTAGTAGAGATCTTATTGAACCATTCTAGTTTTGATTTTTTTGTTAAGGATTTGAATCCAGAAGTTGTTCTTTTTGATCGTTTTATGACGGAAGAACAATTTGGTTGGCGAATTACTGAGAACTGTCCAGACGCTTTAAGAATTCTAGATACAGAAGATTTACATTTTCTTCGAAAAACTAGGCAGCAATCTATTAGTTCTTCGTCAGGGTCTGCAAATGATTTTGATTTAAACGATATAGCTAAACGGGAAATAGCAAGCATATACAGAAGTGATCTTTCATTGATTATATCGGAAGCTGAACTTAAAATTTTAATCGATAAATTTAAGATAGATTGTAGTCTTTTATTGTATTTACCTTTTATGTTAGATTTGAATGAAAACCCTGAACAAAAGCAACACAGCTCATTTTCAGAACGAACTGATTTTGTATCGATAGGCAACTTTCTACATCCACCAAATTCAGATGTTATTTTTTATTTAAAAAATGATATATGGCCTCTAATTAAATCACAACTTCCACAAGCAAATCTTCATGTTTATGGTGCTTATGATACCCAGGCGATTAGATCTATGCATAACAAAAAAGATGGCTTTCTACTACATGGTTATGTTGAAGATGCTTTTGAAGTTGTTAATTCTTCAAGAGTACTTTTGGCACCATTGCGTTTTGGAGCAGGTCTCAAAGGGAAATTAATTCTGGCGATGCAGTGCGGAACACCTGCTGCGATGTCAACTATAGCTGCTGAAGGTATGTTTGGGTCAGATCAGCCTAATGGAATCATTGAAGATGATCCTAGCTTATTTGTGAAAAAATGTATTGACTTGTATACACAAGAGTCTTTATGGACTGAGTATCAAAATAAGGGGGATGCAGTTCTTAAAAGTAGATTTAACAAGTTGGACCATCAATTAAAACTTAAGGAGCGTATTTCTTTGATTCAATCAACTATACAGTCCCATCGTTCTGATAACTTTATTGGACAGTTACTCGCTCATCACCAATTTCAAAGTACTAAATACATGTCCCGTTGGATTGAAGTAAAAAACGCTAATTTAAAATAGTGGTAATAAAATGTAGTCTATAATTTTTGTTATTTAGACCTTTTTCTACTGAGTATTTTATATTCCTCATAGCACTCACTTATAGCATCTAATATTTGTAAATCATTAGCTGTTCTAATGAAATCTTGTGAGTAGTTACATTCACTTATCAGAAGGTCTAAATCAATTTTATCAACTTGTAATAAAGCGGTTAGCATTTCTCTATCAAATCGAGAAGCAAGTAGATCTTTAATTTCGTCTTGCTTTTTCATTTCACGTAGCTTTCGCATTTCTTTAGGTTTTTTCCCAAAGATATTATGTAAAAAATCTGCAGGGTTGAAAATAGCTCCTAACACATTACGAACCATACTAGGGGAGCGTTGTCGTGATTCATAACCACTATTAAGTCCAGAAATGCTGTAGCGTGTATTTTTTCGAATAGGTACTTGCTTTATGTCTATTTCAAGATAGCCTGTTAATTTCAGCTTATTTACATTCACTTCTTCTAAAGCCAATGCTAGTTCGGTAAGTTCTATTGTTGTAGAAGTGCCATATTTTATCCAGTCATTGCTGACCTTTACTTTTATAGATTTATAACCTAAATAGGAGAGGTGTAGCGTGTCATTTGCCTTTGCACGAATCTCAAACTCTCCCTCAATATTAGTAGTAGTTCCAATGACCTGATTTAAATTCACAACGTTTACACTTTCCATTGGACCCAAGGTCTCAGACTTTATAATCTTACCACTTACTGTCGCATAATCCTGGGTCATTCCCAAATAAGGAATTATCAAAAATAATAATAATGTAAGTCGTAATTTCATACTTAGATTCAAGTTATAAAAGTAGTAAACAAATACTACACTAAGATTGCCAATTTGAATTTTGACTTAAAATTAACAATCTAGCTTACTATCTACGGCTTTTTCTTGGTCTAGAGAAATCTCCTCCCTTTGGCTTAAAATCTGAAGATCGTCTAGGAGATCTGCTGGAAGACTCACTATCGCTACGTCGTCCTTTACCTTCTGATCTAAATCCAGAACTACCCTTAGAGCGATCGCTTCGTCCTCTTCCACCACCATAACCACCACCTCCAGATCGTCGTCCACCGCCGCCACCTCTGTTACGGTCACGACTCTTTTTTTCTGTGATTTCAACATTTATAAAACGTCCGTCTTGTTTGAAATCTGTGAAGAATTCTAAAACTTTAGCTTTATGGGCATTGTCGGTATTAAAAAATGCAAAACTATCTTTAACGTCTACTTTGTAAACATCATCTTGGTTAAGTTGTAAGGTATCTCTAAGGAAATCCTTTAACTTCATCCAATCATAACCATCTTTACTTCCAATATTAATAAAGAAGCGAGCTGAATTGTCATCTTGAGCATAGTCATCAGAACGACTTCCTTCAGATGGCGAGTTTAAATCTTTGGTCTTTTTGTAGTAATTGAAGAAACGAGTAAACTCTACTGAGAAGAATTTTTTAATTAACTCATCTTTGGATACATCTTCAAATAAACTATTAATATCGTTTAAATAAGGGTCAATTTCATGATTAATTTCCGTGTCATGAATTTTACTTGCCAAAGCTTTCAATTGAACCTCACAAATTTCCATTCCACTAGGAACTTCTTTTTTTATGAATTCTTTTTGAATGATTCGTTCAATACTTTTTATTTTTCGAACTTCACTTTTAGAAACAATAACCATAGAAATACCAGTCTTTCCTGCACGACCTGTTCGGCCACTTCTGTGGGTATATATTTCTATTTCATCTGGAAGTTGGTAGTTGATTACGTGTGTAATATCATCTACATCAATACCACGAGCTGCAACATCTGTAGCCACGAGCATTTGGATTTGTTTTGCTCTAAACGACTTCATTACCACATCACGTTGATTTTGACTTAAATCTCCGTGTAAGGCACCAGCATTATAACCATCTTCAATAAGTTGTTCTGCTACTTTTTGAGTGTCTCTTTTGGTCCTACAAAATATAACTGAGAATATTTCTGGATTAGCATCTGCTAAGCGTTTTAGTGCTTGGTAGCGGTCTCTTGCTCCAACTAAGAAATATTCATGAGAGACATTTTTGCTTCCCATGTTTTTATGCCCAACAGTTACTTCAGTAGGGTTGTCCATAAATTTTTTCGCAATTAAGGAAACTTCTTTGGGCATTGTTGCTGAAAAGAGCCAGGTGCTTTTATCATCAGGGGTGTGTGATAATATTTCTGTGATATCCTCAAAGAATCCCATATTCAGCATTTCATCAGCTTCGTCAAGAACAGCATATTCAATTTTAGATATATCAACCAATCTACGACTAATCATATCTTTCATTCTTCCTGGCGTAGCGACTATGATTTGCGCGCCTCTTTTTACTTGTTTAGCTTGGTCTGTTATACTAGCACCACCATATATAGCTGTGACATTAAGGCCTTTACAATGCTTACCGTAGAGTTTCATTTCATTGGTAATTTGCAAACAAAGTTCTCTCGTTGGTGACAAAATAAGTCCTTGAGTCGTACGACTGTTAATGTCTATTTTTTGGAGCATAGGAAACCCAAAAGCAGCGGTTTTACCAGTACCCGTTTGCGCTAAGGCTACCAGATCTATGTCTTCTTCTAATAAAAGAGGGATTGTTTTTTCTTGTACTTCACTAGGAGTTTCAAAACCTAAATCTGTAACGGCTTGGACCAAATGATCTTCAAGTCCAAGTTTATGGAATGCATTCATTTCTTGTAATTTTATTCTATATATGACTAAGTGTTAATTAGAAGCATATCGAACATAATATAACCAAGCTCCATTTAACACATCCTCACCCTGAGGAAATTCAAGCGGCAAATATAGTGTTATTTTATTTAAAGCCGATTTAAATAGTTCACCAGTTTTTTTACTGCTTTTCCACGGTGTCCAATTTCGTTTTTTGTAGCAAATGATAGCTCTGCAAATGTTTTATTGTAACCTAATGGTTTAAATATTGGATCATAGCCAAATCCACCTGATCCATTTTTAACATCAGTTATTTCACCTTCACAAATCCCTTTAAAGGTGCTAAGTTCTCCTTGATAATATAGAGCAATAACTGTTTTGAAACGGGCTGTACGTTCTTTTTTAGCACTAAGCTGTGTTAATAATAAACCCATATTAGATTCAGAACATCTTTCATTGCCAGCATAACGAGCTGAGTAAACGCCTGGTGCACCGTTTAAAGCATTTACTTCTAATCCTGTGTCATCCGCAAAACAATCTAATCCGTAACGCTCTTTGATATAAGTGGCCTTTTGTATAGCATTTCCTTCAATAGTGTTTTGTGTTTCAGGAATCTCTTGATGACATCCAATAGATTCTAGGCTGACCAGTAAAATATGTGAAGGAATAAGTGACTGAACTTCTTTGATTTTATTTATGTTATTTGTGGCAAATACAATTTTCATAGAGATTTATTTATGCTAACGATGGTGATATGGTTCATTTTTCAGAATAGTAAAACTTCTGTAAAGCTGTTCAATTATAAATAAACGCACCATTTGGTGCGAAAATGTCATTTTTGAAAGTGCTAATTTAGTAGAAGCTTTTTTGTAAACATCTTCAGAAAACCCATATGGACCTCCAATAACTAGAACTAGGCGTTTTAACCCAGAATTCATCTGTTTTTGTAAGAAGTTTGAAAATCCGACTGAATTCATTTCTTGCCCATTTTCATCTAGTAGAATGAGGCGGTCTGAGTTAGAGATTTTACTTAGTATTATCTTTCCTTCTTCTTTTTTTTGAAGCTTTTCAGATAAGTTTTTACTATTTTTTAAATCAGGAATGATTTCAAATGAAAATCGCACATAATGCATTAGTCTGTTTTGATAGCTCTTTATAAGTTGATCGAGTTCAGTTTTATCAGTTTTTCCTACAGCAATGAGTTTAATATCCATTTTATAGTGTTAAATTATTTTTGAATAAGGTCGTAGAATAGTTTAAATATTTCCTTAACAATTCATATTTTAGCTACAAAGTTACAAATATGATTACCAATGCACAATTTAAAAACGAAGTACAATTAATAATTGAAAATGCTGTTCGCGAGGATGTCGGAGAAGGGGATTATAGCTCTTTGGCATGTATACCTTTGAATGCCCTTGGTAAAGCGAAACTATTAATTAAGGATAATGGTATTATAGCAGGAATAAGCTTTGCAAAACAAGTATTCAACTACATAGACTCTAATTTAGTTGTTGAGACATTAATGAATGATGGTGACTCTGTAAAATTTGGTGATATAGCCTTTTATGTAGAAGGCTCTAAGCAATCTATTTTAAAAGCGGAACGAATAGTGTTAAATGCAATGCAACGCATGAGTGCTATTGCAACTAAAACCAATTTTTATGTTGAAATTCTTAAGGGAACAAATACCAAAATTTTAGACACCCGTAAAACTACTCCAGGCTTTAGGGCTTTAGAAAAATGGGCTGTGGCTATTGGAGGCGGAGTTAACCATCGATTTGCATTATACGACATGATCATGCTTAAAGATAATCATATTGACTTTGCTGGTGGCATAACTAAAGCCATAACAATGACTAAAAATTATTTAAAACAACACCAATTAGATCTTCCTATAGTAGTGGAGGCTCGCGACTTAGATGAGATCTCTGAAATTTTGAATAATGATGGAGTATACCGAATTTTAATTGATAATTTCAACTACACAGATACTCAAAAAGCAATTGAGCTAATTGGAGACCAGTGTTTAACTGAATCATCGGGAGGAATAGATGAAGTAACTCTAAGGCATTATGCAGAATGTGGAGTTGATTATATTTCAAGTGGAGCTCTTACACATTCAGTTTCCAATATGGATCTAAGTCTTAAAGCACTATAATGAGTTCATCTGTAGAAAATAAAATTTACAATACTCCTGTTCTTAATTGGATAGCTAAAATTCTGAGACAAATTAAACTTCCTGGTTTTGAAGGGCTTTCTCTTTTTGATCTTCTTGAAATGTATGTGATAGGGATCTTTAAAGGTGCACTCACAACTCGAGCAAGTTCGATTGCCTTTAGCTTTTTTACGGCCATATTTCCATTTTTATTATTTATTATAATTCTAATCCCATACATCCCATTTGATAATTTCAAAGTTGATTTCCTAAACTTTCTAGATTCCTTTTTACCACCCCACACTTCTGATTTTTTCAATGAAAATATTTTTGAAAACATTAATGAGACCCGTACAGGCGGATTGTTATCTACTGTTTTTTTAATTTCTATGTTTTTAATGGCCAATGGCGTAAATGCTGTTTTTTCAGCATTCGAAAATTCGTATCATCAACAGATTAATAGACACTTTGTTAGACAGTATATTTATGCTCTTGGTGTTGCCATTATTTTAGTGGTTTTATTAATCCTTACAGTTGTTGGCTTTGGATACGCCCAGATATACTTGATTCATCCAATCCTTGAAAGGTTTACTGCGAGTGATTCAGTAAGTGAGCTATTTTGGATTACTAGAGCAAAATATTTCTTTTTTGTGTTAATGACCTATGTGAGCATGGCCACCATTTATTATTTTGGAACTAAAAACGGGAAGTTATCTAGTTTCTTTTCTGTAGGCGCATTGTTTACCACTTTTTTAATTTTATTATCATCTTATTTATTTGGTCTCTACATAGAAAACTTTTCAACATATAATGAGCTGTACGGATCTATAGGGGCTTTGTTGATTCTGTTATTTTACTTTTGGTTAAATGCTAATATTATTCTCTTGGGCCATGAGCTAAACTCATCTCTTCAACTCTTAAAGAAAAAATGCATTCAATAATTCTAGATTTTGTAGAGGTCATTTTACCGTTGCCCTTAGAGCGAAACTTTACGTATGCTATTACAGCAGCAGAAGCTCAGTTTATAAAGCCTGGTTTTAGGGTTGCAGTTCCTTTTGGTAAGCGGAATGTTTATACAGGAATCGTTTATAAAGTTCATCAGGAACCGCCTACAGCTTATGAAGCGAAATCTATTCATAGTATTTTAGATAAATCCCCTATTTTGAATCATTTTCAGTTTCAATTATGGGAATGGATATCTACTTATTATATGTGTACAATGGGAGAGGTTTTACGGGCTTCTTTACCCAGTGTGTTTTTGCTTGAAAGTGAAACTTTAATTTCTTTAAATAAATCTAATGATTTTGAGTCCTTTTGTCTTAGTGATGAGGAGTATTTGGTGTTTGAAGCATTACAGCAGCAATCGAGCTTAAAAATTGACGAAATAAATACGATTCTAAATAAGAAGAATGCGTTCCCTATTTTACAAAGTTTATTAGACCAAAAGGCTATTGTTGTTGAACAAGAAGTATTAGATAAATACAAGCCTAAGCTTATTAGGTGTGTCAAAATCCATTCAGATTATGAGCCTAAAAATGCATTAAAAGGCCTTCTAACCTTACTTAGTCGTTCTGCCAAACAACGTGAACTTGTTTTGAATTACTTTCTATTAAGGTCGCAGAGTGATCAAATAAAAGTATCGGAACTTAAAACAAAAAGCAATGCTACTTCAACACAAATTAAAGCATTAATAGACAAAGGTGTTTTTGAAGACTATTTTTTTCAAACCGATCGAATTAAATTCGATGACTCTGGAGTTGGTACTTCAAAGGCCCTTAATAAGCACCAGGAACAGGCTTTGAATGAGATCAATATATCTTTTGAAACCCATGACATTAGTCTATTGCATGGTGTTACGTCTTCTGGAAAAACAGAAATATATGTAAAAAAAATAGAAGCTATAATAGCCCAAGGAAAGCAAGTTCTTTATTTGGTACCAGAAATCGCACTAACGTCTCAGCTTGTCCATCGTTTAGAACAGTATTTTGGTAACCAAATAGCGGTCTACCATTCTCGTTATTCTCAAAATGAACGGCTAGAAGTATGGAATCATGTTCTTAATAATTCACAATCGGCAAGGGTAATCATAGGCGCACGCTCTTCAGTACTCCTTCCTTTTCGTGATTTAGGTCTTGTGATAGTTGACGAAGAACACGAGCAGTCTTACAAGCAATTTGATCCAGCTCCGCGTTATCACGCTCGAGACACCGCAATTGTATTATCAGCTATGTTTAAGGCTAAAACACTTTTAGGGTCAGCAACTCCAAGTATTGAAAGTTATTATAATGCTAAAAAGCAGAATAAATATGGTTATATAGCGCTTAAGCATCGTTTTAACAATATTCTGATGCCGGAAATAGAACTGGTGGACCTCCAAGATAAGTATAAGCGTAAACGAATGACAAATCATTTTAGTGATCGACTGCTTATTGAAATTAAAGATGCTCTTGAATCTGGATTTCAGGTCATATTATTTCAAAACCGTCGTGGCTATTCACCAATAGTTTCTTGTAACACTTGTGGTCATACGCCTGAGTGTCCAAATTGTGATGTCAGTCTTACATTTCATCAGTACAAAAATCAATTAAGATGTCACTATTGCAGTTATGTTATGGCTATGCAAATAACTTGTGGTGCTTGTGGGGGTATAGAAATAGATAGTAAAGGTTTTGGTACCGAACAAATCCAACAAGAAATAGAACTGTTGTTTCCAGATGCAAAGGTCGCTAGAATGGATTTAGATACCACTCGTGGAAAATATAGCTATGACCGAATTATTTCTGGTTTTGAGAACAAAGAGGTTGATATACTGGTTGGTACCCAAATGGTAACTAAAGGCCTCGATTTTAGACATGTCAAATTAGTTGGTGTTCTTAACGCAGATCAGTTAATTAATTTTCCAGACTTTAGAGCTCATGAGCGTAGTTTTCAAATGCTTCAACAGGTTTCTGGACGTGCAGGTCGTACGGATATTAGGGGTAAGGTAATTATTCAAACTTATAACCCTAACCATAAGATACTTCAGCAGGTTTCAATAAATGATTATGATTCTATGTTTGTTGAACAACTGGAAGATCGAAGGATTTATAATTACCCTCCGTATTGTCGTATAATTAAGCTAACGTTAAAGCATAGAGATTATAATAAAGTAAATGATGGAGCTGAATGGTTAGCAATTAGTTTACGAAGAGTTTTTAAAGCCAATGTTTTGGGGCCTGAATTCCCTGTGGTTTCAAGGGTTAGGAATCAATATCATAAAAATATTCTTCTCAAAATTCCTCAAAATCAATCGTTAGTAAAAACAAAATCAGCTATCAATAAAATAAAAACAACATTTTTGAGTACTAAGGATTACAGAGCGGTGAGGGTAATTATTAATGTGGATAATTATTAACTAATGATAATATCCAAAGCTTGACTTAATTCCGTTTTTCGAGTTCTACTCAACGGGAGTTTTATTTTTTCAATTTCTACATGTTTACTATCATAACGATCCACCTTTTTTAAGTTAATAATGTATGATTTATGTATTCTTAAAAATAATCCTTTAGGAAGTTCGTTTTCAAAAGCTTTCATGGTCGATAGAATGACAAAACTTTTGTCTTTAGTTATTAGTTTAACATAATCTCCTAGCGCTTCAATCCATTTAATTTCATTAATGTATATTTTTCGTTTCTTTAAGTTGCTTTTCACGAAAATATGCTCACTATTAAAATCCTTAAGATTTTTAATCATTACTGATCTATCAATAGCTCTTGAAACGGCTTCATTGAATCTATTACTTGTAATAGGCTTTGAGAGAAAGTCAACCACATTGTATTCAAAGGCTTTAAATGCTTGTGATTTATCGTCACTAATAATAATTACACTCGGAGTTGTTGTGTTTGTATTAGACTTGTAAATGTCGAGTAATTCAAAACCATCTAAACCAGAAAATAGAACATCCATTATAATTAAATTGACACTATTTGTTAGCAGAAAATGTTTAGCTTCGATTGGGGTTTTAAACTCACCAACAAGATTCAGAGAAGGGTGTGCATTAATAATTTTTAAGGATGCCAAACGATGGTTCGGATTGTCATCAATAATTACGCAATTTAAAATCATCTCAGTATGTTTAGTATAAGCTATAACAATAATACAAAAAATAAATCGTTTAAAATCACAAAAAATCCGTTAAACGTATTTAGCAATAGAAATTAAATAATGCTATATAATGTTGTCAGGACAATAATTAATACTTATTTTTGCAGCCATTTTAAAACAAAAAATTATAGAATTTATGAATCATTACGAAACTGTTTTCATCTTGAATCCCGTTTTATCTGACATCCAGATAAAGGAAACAGTAAAGAAATACGAGGAATTACTCGTTTCTAAAGGAGCAAAGATGGTATCGAAAGAAGATTGGGGGCTAAAAAAGTTAGCCTATCCAATTCAAAACAAAAAAAGTGGATTTTATCACTTATTTGAATTTACTGCACCTGGAGAGGCTATTGGCCCCCTTGAAGTAGAATTTAGACGTGACGAGCGTTTTATGCGTTATCTAACAGTTAGCTTAGATAAACATGCGATCTCATGGGCTGAAAGAAGAAGAGTTAAACTTAAAGAAAAAGCGTAATTATGTCTATAGAACAACAAGCCAAAGGAAAAAAAGATGGTGAAATCAGATATTTAACGCCTTTAAATATTGACACCAACAAAGCAAAAAAATACTGTCGTTTCAAAAAATCAGGTATCAAATATATCGATTATAAAGATCCAGATTTTTTAATAAAATTCGTAAACGAACAAGGTAAGTTATTACCAAGACGTTTAACTGGAACTTCACTAAAGTATCAAAGAAAAGTATCTGTTGCTGTGAAAAGAGCAAGACATTTAGCCTTGATGCCTTACGTAGCTGATTTATTGAAATAAAACTATTATAACTATGGAACTTATATTAAAACATGACGTAGAAGGATTGGGGTTTAAAGATGATGTTGTAACAGTGAAAAACGGTTATGGTAGAAACTTTTTAATTCCAGGAGGTAAAGCCATCCTTGCTACGGTATCTGCTAGAAAAGTATTAGCAGAAAATTTAAAACAACGTGCCTTTAAAGAAAAGAAAATCGTTGATGAAGCACAAGCGATAGCGGAAGCATTAAAAGCTTTAGAAATCAAAATATCAGCTAAAGTTGGTGCTGGAGATAAATTATTTGGATCTGTCAATAATATTGACTTAGCTACATCTTTAGATAAAGCTGGTCATACAATTGACAAGAAATTCATTAATGTTACCGGAGGTAACGTTAAACGTCTTGGTAAATACACTGCTGTAATTCGTCTTCATAGAGATGTAGCAGTTGATTTGCCTTTCGAAATAATAGCAGGTAGTTAATATTTGTTGTTAATAAAAAGTTAATAAATTACAAATTTATTAAGCCTACATTTTTGTGTAGGCTTTTTTTTGTGTTTAAATTTATGGTTCAACAACTAAACAATTTTACAACATGAAAAAATTATTAACACTTTTTATTTTCTTTTTTACTTGTTCATTGTCCTTTTCTCAAGTGACAACATCAAGTATTAAGGGAGTTGTTTCCGATGAAACAAGTTCTGGCTTTCCCGGAGCAAACGTAGTGGTATTTCACACACCTACTGGAACAACCTATGGTGCAGCTACCGACATTGACGGTAGATTTAATCTAGTCAACCTTAGAGTTGGTGGACCCTACACGGTTACTGTAAGCTATATTGGTTACACCACTACCACCTTTCCTAACGTGTATCTTACCTTAGGCAAAACAGAAGTTTTAAGCTTATCGATGATTCCTGATTCACAACAATTAGATGCAGTAGTGATTACTGCTAGTAATACAAAAGGCGTTTTTGGTAGTGATCGTACTGGAGCCGAAACTAATGTGGGACGTAAAGAATTAACAACACTTCCTACAATATCTAGATCTGCTTCTGACTTTACTCGCTTAGAGCCTACGGCAAGTAATGGTTCTTTTGGGGGACGTAATGATCAGTACAATAACTTTTCTTTAGATGGTGCCATTTTCAATAATCCATTTGGATTGGATGCAGCCACTCCAGGAGGTCAAACAAATGCTCAGCCAGTTTCTTTGGATGCGATTGATCAAATTCAAGTATCTACAGCTCCTTATGATGTCACGCAATCTGGATTTACCGGAGCTTCAGTAAACGCAGTTACAAAAAGTGGTTCAAATGAATTTAAAGGAACTGTTTACGGATTTTACAGAAACGAAGATATGACCGGCTCCAAGATTAAGGGAGAAGATATTTTTGTACCTAGTTTGACACAGGAACAAACAGGATTTAGTATTGGAGGTCCAATCATAAAAAATAAATTATTCTTTTTTGCCAACTATGAAGAAGATAAAAGAGATGATTTAGGACAATCTTGGTTACCTAATAGAGGAACTGGAGCGATTAACGAATCTGTTGTATTAGAATCAGACTTATTGGCTGTTCAAGGTGCATTATCTGCACTGGGATACGATTCGGGAGCTTATGAAGGTTTTATTCATCAATCGCAATCTAGTAAAGGAATCTTTAAATTAGATTGGAATGTAAACGATAATAACCAATTAGCAGTGATTTATAACTGGTTAGATGCGTCTAAAGACAAGCCTGCTCACCCTACAGCGTTAGGGTTTAGAGGGCCAAATGCTTCTATTTTACAATTTGAGAATTCAGGATATCAAATTAACAATAAATTAAATTCTCTTCAAGTCGAATTAAATTCAAGGTTATCAGATAATGTATCTAATAAAATGCAATTTGGATATACAGTATTTGAAGACTTTAGAAATCCAATGTCTACACCAGCGCCAGCAATTACGATACAGAACGGACAAGGTCAAAATTATATCATTGCAGGACATGAGCCATTTTCTATTAACAATGTATTAGACCAAACAGTTTTACAGTTTTCTAATAATATGACGTATACTAAAGCAAACCACACCTATACAGTTGGGTTTTCATTTGAACAATTTGAATTTGATAATTCTTTTAATCTTGGTACCTTTGGATATGGAAATGCGAACGGATATGTAGGTGCCTTTGGTTCTTTTCCATCTGTTGATGCATTTTTAGAAGCTTCAAACAATGGGCTTATTTCAGAAGCATTAGCAAATGCTCAAAATGTCCAAAATGCAGGAAATTGGGCGCTAGCAGAAACTAATGTTGGTCAATTAGCATTTTACCTTCAAGATGAATGGGATGTGAATGATAAATTTAAATTAACCTATGGAGTACGTTTTGACAAGCCATTGTTTTTTGACACAGCAGATACAGCACAAGACGTAATTGATGGGACTACAGATTATTTCCCTGAAATTCCTTACGTAAATCCTAATACGGGACAAATTCAGCAATTGAGTAACACCCAAATGCCATCTAGCGATTGGTTAGTGTCTCCACGTGTAGGATTTAACTACGATGTCAATGGGGATAGTACGTTCCAATTAAGAGGTGGGTCTGGTTTATTTACTGGTCGTTTTCCTTTTGTATGGCTAGGTAACCAAGTTGGTAACCCAAATTTTTGGTTTCAACAAAATGTGGATCCTGATTACAAATTTCCACAAGTATGGAGAACTAACTTAGGGATTGATCACGAGTATGACAATGGATTAATAGTTACTGCAGACCTGTCTTACACTAAAGATTTTAACGGAGCTCATGTTCAGAATTGGGGATTAACCCCTCCTTCAGGAACCCTACAAGGAGTAGATTCTAGACCAATATATACAGCGGCAGATCATGTTGTAGGTGCTTTTGGAAGTCAAGCAAATGCATATGTATTTACAAACTCTGATAAAGGTCGTATTTGGAATGCTTCTTTAAAAGCTCAGAAAACATTTGATAATGGTTTATACGCTATGTTAGCTTACAGCTATTTAGATTCAAAAGATGTAAATTCTATTGAAGCAGAGATTACAGGTGATGCATTTGCATTTAACCCTGTTGTGGGAGATGCTAATGCAGATGAATTATCTTACTCTAGATACGGAGATACTCACCGAATAATTGGAGTTTTGAGTAAAAATTGGATCTATGGTACTAGTGATCAGTGGTCAACATCAATTTCTTCTTTCTTTGAAGTCTCTCAAGGTGGTCGTTTTAGCTATACGTATGGAGGAGATGTTAATGGAGATGGAAACGGTGGTAATGATTTAATTTATGTACCAACTTCTAGTGAAGTTAATCAAATGAACTTCTCTGGAGCTGGTGAAGCTGCGGCCTATGACGCTTTTATAGCTCAAGATGATTATTTAAGTGGACGTAGAGGAGATTATGCAGAACGTTATGGAGCAGTTAGCCCATGGACTACAAGAGTAGATGTTAAATTTTTGCAAGACTATAAGATTAAGGTTTCAGAAAATAAAACAAATACGATTCAATTCAGTATAGATGTTTTAAACGCCGGCAATATGGTTAATTCTAATTGGGGACTAGTACAGCAACCAAATAGTGTTCAGCCTATCGGAGTTAGTGTAGATGGAACTGGAACTCCTAGTTATTCATTTAATGCTAATCAAACAGAAACGTTCGGATACGATTCAAGTTTGGCTTCTAGATGGCAAATGCAATTTGGATTACGCTATATCTTCTAGCATTAATTGAATGTAATTTTATAAATTTGCGCCCTAATATTAGGGCGCATTTTTTTTAAATATTATAAATGATGAAATACACACGATTAACCAAAGAACAGTTTGAAGAGTTAAATCAAGAATTTATCAACTTTTTAGCAACTCAGTCTATTACGGCTAAAGAATGGAAAGAAATTAAGGAACTGAAACCAGCTGTAGCTGAAGAAGAACTAGATGTTTTCAGTGACTTGGTTTGGGAAGGGGTGTTATCAAAAGTGGACTACTTAGAAAACATTGCTCCACAGCATATGTATCTATTTAATGCTGGGGAGACCCAGTTACGTCTAATTGGACTCAAAATTAAACGAGAGGAAATTGATCTCACCACGAAAGAAGGATTTGCTTGGCTTAGAGAGAACTTAATGTCGGATGAAGTAGAGCTTTTTAATGCCGATAAATCTATAGAAACTGATAAAAATATAAAAATATTTGAACTTATTAAGCAAGGGTCTACTATCACTAAAGGGGAACTTTTTAAGTATTTTGATGATCTAATTGGATAGGTTATCAAAAAGAAAGATATTTGTAATTAAAGCAAAACCATGGTGTCTAAACCACGCATATCTAAAGGGACGAGAGATTTTTCTCCAAAGCAGTTAGCAAATCGCGACTACATTTTTAGTACCATAAAATCAAACTTTAAGAAATTTGGATTTCAACCTATTGAAACCCCTAGTTTTGAGTTATCTGAAACTTTGTTAGGAAAGTATGGTGAAGAAGGAGATCGTTTAATTTTTAAGATTTTAAACTCAGGAGATAAAGTAAAAAAAGTAGATTTACAAGCTCTTAAAGAAGGCAACCTTTCCCGGTTTTCGAATTCACTAACAGAAAAAGCATTGCGATACGACTTAACAGTTCCTTTTGCACGTTATGTAGCCCAATATCAAAATGACATTGTATTTCCTTTTAAAAGATATCAAATTCAACCTGTTTGGCGGGCTGACCGTCCTCAGAAAGGACGTTTTCAAGAGTTTTATCAATGTGATGCCGACGTTGTTGGTTCAAAGTCTCTGTGGCAAGAAATTGAGTTTATTCAGCTTTACGACGCTGTGTTTTCAGACTTAAACTTAGACGGGGTTACTATAAAAATAAATAACAGAAAAATATTAGCAGGCATTGCAGAATTGATTGGCGCTCAAGATAAGCTTATCGATTTTACAGTGGCATTGGATAAACTTGACAAAATTGGTGAAGCTAAAGTTAAAGAGGAAATGCTCAATAAAGGAATTCCTGCTGAAGGAATCTCAAAATTACAGCCCTTATTTAATTTGACAGGAGATTTCAATGAACAACTACAGTCTTTAAAATCTATTTTAAACTCCTCAACCGGAGGACTTAAGGGGGTTGAAGAATTAGAGTTCATTGCATTTTCAGTGGCTTCTCTTGGACTTAAAACAGCATCTTTACAAATGGATGTGACTTTGGCTCGTGGTCTTAACTATTATACTGGTGCTATATTTGAAGTTTCTGCACCAGAATCTGTTCAAATGGGTTCAATAGGTGGGGGAGGACGTTATGATGATCTTACGGGTATTTTTGGACTTAAAGGTGTTAGTGGCGTTGGAATTAGTTTTGGCCTAGATCGAATTTATCTTGTTTTAGAGGAGTTAAATTTATTTCCAACAGACAAGGCCATCTCTACCAAAGTTCTCTTTATTAATTTTGGTACTGAAGAGAGTTTATATTGTTTGAAAGCAATCGCGCTTTTAAGATCAAAATCAATCTCCACAGAGCTCTATCCTGATCCAGTAAAGTTAAAAAAACAAATGGTGTATTGTAATAAGAGAGAGATTCCATTTGTAGTTATGGTAGGAACCTCAGAAATGGCGCAAAATAAGTACATGTGTAAAGACATGTCATCTGGAGAACAACAGCTATTGACTTTAGAACAACTCACAGAAAAAGTTTCTTAAATCATATAAAAAAACCCTTGAAAATTTCAAGGGTTTTTAAGTAGCGAGAGCGGGGCACGATCCCGCGACCTCCGGGTTATGAATCCGACGCTCTAACCAGCTGAGCTACCTCGCCATAATTAGATGGCTGCAAATATAAAAACAAAATAATGCCTCACAAATAAATACCCCTATAAAAAAAATTAAAATTTCTTTAAAACTAACCAATTAATGTATATATTGAATTTTTATAAATCTAAAATTTAAGATGAGCGATAAAATTAAGTTCGAATTAGAATTCCCAATACAAGCTTCCTCTCAATTGTTGTATCAATACATTTCTACTCCCTCAGGACTGTCTGAATGGTTTGCTGATAATGTTAATTCAAGAGGTGAGTTGTTTACTTTTATATGGGATGACTCTGAAGAACAAGCTAAGTTATTGACCAAAAAGAATGGAGAGCGTATTAAATTTAAATGGGTTGATGATGATGATGATCAATCGTATTTTGAAATTAGAATTCAAGTTGATGGCATCACAAAAGATGTGTCGCTGATGGTGACTGACTTTTCGGAAAATGACGAAGTAGAAGAAACTAAGATGTTATGGGACAATCAAATATCTGATCTTAAGAAAGTCTTAGGTTCTTCCTAGAAAAAACATTTATTTTTAAACTATATTTGTCCTGTTTTTACAGGACTTTTTTATGATTAATAATAACGGACATTTAATTTCATCAGCAGAAGCAACGGTATCAGTCTCCAACAGAGGTTTAGCCTATGGCGATGCCATTTTTGAAACGATTAAAACCTTAAATGGAAAAATATTGTTTTGGGAAGATCATTATTTTCGTTTGATGGCTTCCATGCGGATCCTTAGAATGGAAATCCCAATGGCATTTACGCCTGAGTTTTTAGAATCTCAAATTCTCGAATTATTGAATCATAATAAATCAAATTCAAATTCATTTCGTGTCAAACTAACAGTGTTTAGAAAGCAGGGAGGTTTTTACACTCCAGATATCAATGATGTCAATTACTTTATTACTGCCGATTCTTTAGAATCTGATTTATATCTCTTAAACGGATCCAACTGTATAATTGAATTGTTTAAAGATTTTTATGTTGCACCTGGTTTGTTATCTACACTGAAAACTAATAATAAGGTTCTTAACGTACTAGGCAGTGTTTATGCTAAAGAAAATCAATACGATAACTGCTTATTACTTAATACCAATAAAAGTATTGTAGAGGCTCTTAACGGAAACCTATTTCTAGTAAAAGATAATGTGATTAAAACACCTCCTTTAGAAGATGGGTGTCTTAAAGGGGTCATGCGTAAGCAAGTGATTGAGATTCTTAAAAAATTACCTGATTATGAATGTGTTGAAGCATCAATCTCACCTTTTGAATTACAAAAAGCAGATGAGTTGTTTCTGACAAATGTGATTCAAGGGATTCAGCCTATTACAGCCTTTCGAAAAAAGTTGTACAATACAACCGTTAGTCAAAGTCTTTTAGCGAAGTTAAATATGTCGGTAAGATTATCTTAGTTGTAAGTTGGGTTTTCGGGGGCGTTAGACCAAATGCTATAGTCACCTCCTAATTCAAGCATTTTTTCTTTCCAAAAGCTAGTATTTACTTTTTCAATGATCCGTTTACGATGCATGTTTTCAGAAAGTATCCATGTATTTGAACGCAGCTCAGACGTGAGTTGGTTGGTCTCCCAGCCTGAATACCCAAGAAAAAAACGTATATCCTCGCCTTTCAATTGATCTTTTTTAATTAATTCGGTCACCTTTTGAAAATCACCTCCCCAATATAAACCATCTGAAATCTCAATACTGTTTGGAATAAGCTCTGGTGTTTTGTGAATATAATATAGATTGTCTTGCTCTACAGGTCCCCCGTTATAGACCTCAAAAGGGATTTCTATTTCAGGGATTAAATCTTGAAGGGTGAAATCTAGTGGCTTATTCAAAATGAATCCAATGGAGCCTTCAGGATTGTGATCAGCTATCAGAATAATGGACCTATTAAATGATAGATCTCCAATAATAGATGGCTCTGCGATTAATAAATGACCCTTTTGTAAATTAATGTTTGTCATATTCCATTAGACTAATTCAAAATAAATGTAATGAATTATTTTCACAAATGAATCCAGAGCCTTTCTTATACTGATTACGTATTAGTTTAAAAGACTAATTAACTGTGGGCTTGCTTTAAATTTTAGTGAATTCTTTGCAGGGATATTTAAGGGTTCATTAGTGCTTGGGTTACGTCCAACACGCGCAGCTCTTTGATAGGCTGTCCAACTTCCAAGCCCTTGAAGGTTTATGCGTTCTCCTTTTTTAAGTGTTTCTGTAATGCCTTCAATTAAGGCTTCCAGTGCTTTATTTGCAGATTGTCTAGAAATCCCGGCATTTAAAGCCATTTGATCAATGAGTTTGTTTTTTGTCATTTCTTATAATTATAGCATTCGTGCATTTTCATGGAATGTAAATCCATTTAAAAATGAAGTTGCATCCATTTGACGTTTTCCAGGGAATTTAAAGTTTATTAATTCGATATAACCTTCATTTACAGCTACTTTGATCGATTTCTTAGTATTTATAAGTTGTCCTGTTTGGTGGTCGTGTTCCTCATAGTGTTTTTTAACTTCATAAACTTTAATATTTAATTGTTCATTTCCGTTAGACAATAGCCCCCATGCTGCCGGGTAGGGGTGGAGACCTCTTACCTTATTGTAAATGGATTCTATGCTAGAATCCCAGTCAATTTTACAATTGTCTTTATTTAGTTTATAAGCAGTTTTTGTATCTTTTATTGACTGTGTATGCGTTTCTACAAATCCAACCTTTATTTGTTGAATAGTTTCAATCACGAGTTTGCTTCCTAAGTGCATTAACTTGTCATGTAAGCTCCCCGCATTTTCTGAAGGTTCAATCGTTAACTTTGATTGTAAAATAATTGCTCCTGTGTCAATTTTTTCGTCAATAAAAAAAGTAGTTACTCCAGAACATTTTTCCCCGTTAATGATGGCCCAATTAATTGGTGCTGCACCCCTGTAGTCAGGAAGTAACGAGGCATGCAGGTTGAACGTTCCAAGTTTAGGCATTTGCCAAACTTCTATTGGGAGCATCCTAAAGGCGACTACAATTTGTAAATTTGCATTCAAGTTTCCCAAGTCAATTAAAAAAGTTTCGTCTTTTAAATTTGTTGGTTGTAAAACATTGAGATCTTTAGCTTTTGAAAATATTTTTACGGCAGATTCATGAATCTTCTGTCCTCTTCCCGCCGGGCGATCAGGCGCTGTAATAACACCTACAACTTTATAGTTTTCTTCTAAAATCCCTTCTAGAATAGTTACTGAAAATTCGGGAGTTCCCATAAATACAATACGGATATCTTCTTTTTTCATAACGTTTTAAGTTTGTATGTATTTTTTTCAGTAATCTCAATTAATTCTCTTTCAAGTAAATCAGTCAAAATATTCGCTAATTTAGAGCTTTCAAAAGTAGTCAATACTTCAATTTTTCGACACGATAGTGCTCCTTTTTTTAATAATGATATTATTAATTCCATGTCCTTTTCTGTTAGTGGTTGATTTTTTAAGCTTTCTAAGCAACTAGAACATATGCCACAAGACGAAGAATCAGTTTCCTCAAAATACGAAAGTAATTTTTGACTCTTGCAAATGCCATCATTTTTTATATAATCAAATATAGACTGGAGTTGTTTTCTTTTTAAAGTTTGTTGTTGTTTTATTATTTTAGAGATCCTATGAATTGTTTTATCATCTTCTCTAGGTTCTATAAATGTAATTTTAGCATCGGTTTTAGAAGATTCAAATTGTATAATATCTGCTTTGTGTAACTGGGTTAACAACTCAATAACCTTATTTTCAGTTAGTTTTGTTTTATTTATAATTTCTTGAACCGATATTTCAGTAATATGATTAAATACCCCTTCATGACTTCTCAAAACAACTTTTATTACAATCGCTTGCTTAGGGTTTTTTTCAAGGTAGCTAAATAAGGCGGCATTTTTAATAAGAATTTTAATAAAAGCCGAATTTTTAAACCGTTCTTCTAAGGATATAATACTCGTTCGGTCTAGAATTTTAAGTGCATTATAGGTTAATTTAGAAGGGAGTTTGTAGGTGCTACAAAATAATTTAAAGTTAAAATTGTGAATTGAATCGACTCCTTCGCCATATGAAATTTGGAAATAGTTGCACAGTCTTTTGTATACGTTTTTTATATATTCAATTTCCGGCAATGAATTAAGATACTTGTTTTTTGAATCAGTTTTATCTGAGCTGTTTGTAAGTATGACTGCATATGCTTTTTCACCATTTCTACCTGCCCTACCTGCCTCTTGGAAGTAGCTTTCTAAGCTCTCGGGAAGGTTGTGGTGAATGACAGTTTGAACATTAGCTTTATCAATACCCATTCCAAAGGCGTTTGTAGCCACCATTACTTGGTTTGTGTTTGAGGTCCAGAGTCTAAATTGAGTTTCTTTTTCCTTAGCATTCAAGCCGCCATGATAATAGCAACTAGAAATACCTATTTTATTTAAATAACTTGAAATTTCTAAAGTAGCTTTTCGATTGCTAACATATATAATTGAGGTTCCTGAGTATTTTTTTAAAATCTGAACCGTTCTTAAATGCTTGTCCTTACAATCCAGGCTTAAATACGCTAAGTTAGAACGTTTAAAAGATGTTTTAAAAATCTGTGGAGATATGCAGTCCAACTGCTCACTAATATCAACAATAACTTTAGAAGTTGCTGAGGCCGTAAGTCCAATAACATTTACAGAGGGGTGAATAGTTCGCAATAATTTTATATCTCGGTAGGCTGGTCTGAAATCATGTCCCCATTGACTAATACAGTGTGCCTCATCAACAGCTATAAGGTTGACATTCATTTGCTTGATACGTTGTTGTACCAAATCTTGTTGTAATCGTTCAGGCGATAGGTATAAGAATTTATAGTTTCCAAAAATACAGTTATCTAACATTCGATCAATGTCATCATAACCAAAGCCACTTGTTAAAGCCATCGCTTTTATTCCTTTTGCATTTAAGTTGTTAACTTGGTCTTGCATCAAGGCAACTAGAGGGGAAACTACTATACAAATGCCATCTCTTATCAAGGCAGGTATTTGAAAACATATTGATTTACCACCTCCTGTTGGTAGCAGTGCAATACAGTCCTCATTTGCTAAAACAGCTTCAATAATCGCTTCTTGTTGCGGTTTAAACTCAGAGAAATTCCAATAATGTTCCAATAATTCAATTGGATGCTTCATCTTTATTCTGCTAAATGATTTATAATAAAATCGATTCGTTCTTTCACGGTTCCAAAAGGGGTGTCAACAATTGTATAACCAAATTCTGTATAAGACTTCACAAGGAATTCATGAATCACAACTGCTTGTTCAAAAGTTTCATAGCGTTCGTTATCTTGCTTGTATATGGCTTTCCAGGGTTTTAAAATAAAAATACAATCGTATTTGTGCTCACTACAGATGGTTTTAAAAGTATCGGGATAACTGCTTCCTAAATAATCTAAATAGGCAACGACGTCGGGAAGTCCTCGGTCAAAAAATACAATGTCTTGATTTATTGAATCTGCTTCATTAAACTGAGTTTGTCGTCCCAATAATAAGTGTTGACTAAACAATAAGGGATCCTCTAAAAAAAGCTGATCAATGCCTTTTTCTTGCGCATCAATTGTTATCTGTCTAGAAATTTCTTCCATACAATAATAACCATCGGACTTAAGAGCGTCAATTAAAGTCGTTTTGCCAGAGCTAGGTCCTCCAATAAGTGCTATTTTTTGAGTCTTCAAATTGTTTTTTTTTGATTCTTGTAAAATTCGTGATTTAAAAGGGAAATAAAAAATCAGATATAATGTATATTTGTATTCTTAGTGATAAACAATGGATACACCTTCTAACCCAGAATCATTTTATATTAACTTAAAAGATAAGCTATACGATACAGCCAGCTGGCCATCCGAGTATTTATATAAATTTATTATCAAATCAAATCCATCTAAAGTTAATAAGATTGAAACTATTTTTGATAATATTGGAGCGGTTATAAAAAAAACTCCTTCAAAAAAAGGCACTTATTTGAGCCTTTCGGTGAATGTGGTTATGAAAAGCCCAGAGGCTGTGATTGAAAAATATAAAGAGGTTGGACGTTTAGTTGAAGGAGTTATCTCGCTCTAAAAGACGCACACTGTAGCATATTATTAATTTCTCCCATACTCACACTATTTTTTTGTATTTTGCAAAGACATAATTTTTAAAACACAGATCGCCAACATGACAGCGTTAACAGATCAATTACAATATAACACTGAACGAGAACACTTAATCATTCCTGAATACGGAAGACATTTACAGAAAATGATTAACCATGCAGTTGCTCAGGAATCTAAAGAAGAACGTAACCGCTTAGCTAAAGCCATCATCTCAATAATGGGAAACATGCAGCCTCACTTACGCGATGTTCCTGATTTTCAACATAAACTTTGGGATCAGCTTTTTATTATGTCTGATTTAAAGCTAGATGCAGATTCTCCTTTTGAAATTCCAACTGAAGAAATGCTTAGTGTTCGCCCAGAACCGCTAAAGTATCCTCAAAACTTCCCTAAGTATCGTTTCTATGGAAATAATATAAAAACAATGATTGATGTTGCTAACACCTGGGAAGCAGGAGAGATGAAGGAAGCCTTGGAGTATACCATCGCAAATCATATGAAAAAATCTTTCTTGAATTGGAATAAAGACACTGTGGAAGACACGGTTATTTTTGGTCATTTATTTGAACTTTCTGATGGTAAGATTGACTTACGTGGTAGTAAAGAGGATTTAAGTGATTCTACAAGTTTATTGAAAACACAACGCAAGTTCGCTACCCAGAAAAAGCCTGTGAAAAAGACGAATCATCAGAGGAACCGAAAACGTTACTAACCCAGTTTAATATTTAAATTACTCAATATTGAAAACTTTTAAAATTGAAGGTGGTCACCAATTAAAAGGGGCGATTCAGCCACAAGGGGCAAAAAATGAAGCGCTACAAATCTTGTGTGCCGTTTTACTATCTCCTGAAAAAATCATAATTAACAATATTCCTGAAATTATTGACGTTAACAAGCTGATTGTTTTATTAGGTAAGTTAGGGGTAAAAGTTAATAAGCTAGACAAAGGAAGTTATTCTTTTAAAGCCGATGAAATTAATTTAGAGTATTTAGAAACAGAAGCTTTTAAGGTAGATGGTCGTGGACTTAGAGGATCTATTATGATCGTCGGTCCCCTTTTAGCGCGATTTGGTAAAGGCTATATTCCAAAACCAGGTGGTGATAAGATAGGACGCAGACGTTTAGATACACACTTTGAAGGTTTTGTTAAACTTGGAGCAAACTTTAGATACAACCGTGAGGATCATTTTTACGGCGTAGAAGCTAAAGAATTGAAAGGAACTTACATGCTGTTAGATGAGGCTTCTGTAACAGGAACTGCTAATATAGTAATGGCGGCAGTCCTTGCAACCG
>JABAZC010000050.1 GCA_018608625.1 Flavobacteriaceae bacterium
GCCAAAGAGAGCAGAAAGAATTTTATAAAGGACAGTTAGAATACTATCAAAAGTTAGCAGACCGTACTTTAGATATGCACGAAAAACTATTAGAAACAATTCAAACTCAAACTAAAGACCATTTTATACAAACTACTATATCAGCTAAAAATACAGACTGGAAGAAAGGCACAGAACCAAATAAAAAAGGCAAGTAAATTAATACTTGCCTAAATCATATTGCCTATGATATGCTAAAACGGTTCTAACCTCGCTTAGCTTTACAAACATAATAAAAATACACCATTTTAAAAACGTTTTAAATGCAATCTCAATTATATAAACTGCTCACTCTGTCTAAACTATTCTTTTCAGACACCTTTAAATAAGCATCCGTAGAAGATATTCTTTTGTGTGCTAAATGTCTTTTAGCATCCGCTAATGTACCAACCTCTAGTATTCGCTTTGCTGATATCTTTCTCAATGTATGGAAACTAAAACCATATCTTAAGTTGGTTCTTTTAGATAACCATATACGAGTAAATAAGCCATTTGTTTTAGGGTTAGTGAATATATAACCACTATCCAAACAAAGTGTTTTAAAGGCTTTATATGTCTCCCTAGATATAAGTGTTGTATGTTCACTTACATTTGTTTTCTTTATATATGATTTACACTCATATCTATTTGAATCTTCATTATATGATATGTCAGATACTTTCAGTCTTAATAAGTCAGATACTCTTAATCCAGTATCTAATCCAATCAAAATAGCCAAACACTCATAAGAGTATTTAATATCGTTAAACCTTTCTAAAGCATCCGCTTTAATTGTTTCGTAATTCTCTTTTGTTTCTATTCTTTCAATAATCTTCTTTAATTTTCTTTTCCCTACAGATTTTTTTAATCTATTAATAGTCTGTCTATTTTCTAATATTTCATTTTGTAATTGTGATGCTGCTTTCATTTTTTTTGGGTTTTTATAGGTTAATCATTTTTAACTATAGTACAAATATATATTAAAGTGTTTACATAAACAACAAAAAAAGCACTTAATGATAACAGTAAATAATAGGTAATAATTAATATGTTGATAATAAGCAAGTTAACTATTATTAACTGTTTACAAAATAACTATAATGATAACACTTTAAAAATAATTTAAAAAAAAGTGATACCTAAAAGACAAAATCATATTACAATTTCATTATATAATCATGCAGATTAAAGCTAACGAAATTTATAACGAATCAATTTACAATAGCTATAAAAATTAATTGATATGGATAATAGAGTAAACAATAAGGGCGGTAAAAGAGAGGGCTCAGGGAGACCGAGTAAGGCAGAAGAACAAAACCTTGTAGAAAACCTACATAGATTCATAGACAGAGACGAAGCAATAGTTTTATTAAAGAATATGATGTTTGATGACAGAGATTTTAAAGCAGTGCAGCTTTACTACAAATATGTATATGGCGTACCAACTAAAACCATTGATGTAAATATAGATAAAGAGCAACCATTGTTTCTCCTGGATGACAATAACGAATTAATGTAATAAATATAAAATATGAAAATCAAACAGAGAAAAGAAGAACTATTCAGTTTCCGATTACCAACAGAAATGAAAAACAATTTAGACCAAATCGCAATCGATAACAAAAGTACAACGGCCAAAGTGATTCGTTATGCGGTTACAAAAATGATAGAAAATGCATAGAGGTCTAAAAGAGAGAATTTACTCAAATATGGAGAATTATAAGAAGCCTGATACTATCGAGCTGACACCAACCCAGCTTCGTGCACTTTCTAGTTTAAAGAAAAAACCAGCACCTAAGAAACAACTGACTTTAAACGAGAAGAAACTCCAGAAAGCAATAGCAATTCTTTTAAGAAAATGAGCAGCATAAGAGAACGAGTAGAAGTGCTTAAAGTTTGGCTTCATGATGAATTAAATCGCCCATTATTTAAGATTATTAAAGTATATAAAACCAATTATAAACCAAAGCAAACCAAATGAAACAAGTAAAGAAAAGAGAAAACGGACATTTAATCCAGGTAGAACTAGAACACTTAAAAAAGCTAGCAATAATGGTTGCTGAAATGGATGATTTACTAGAGGGGTTAGAAGCTAAATCTATTGAAGATTTCGAAAAGAATATCAACGAATTAACAGGGTTCACTAATGCAATAATAAGTAGTGCTGCTTTTGCTAAGGAAGATGAATACAAACGTTTGTTAGAACTAGAAATATTAATAGATGGTAAACTGTCTTCTGAAAATTTAACTAAATCTAAAGAGTTAAAAAGTAGCGTTATAGCAAGTGTTATTGATAAGCACACTGAATATTATAGTGAAAATGAGTATGCCACAAAAAAGACATTAGAAGATTTAATGCAGACTTACAATAGCTTGTCACTTGAAAACAGACAACACATTGCATTTAATCGCTCAAATGAATTGGCATTTAACATATTCTCTGAATTACGTTTCTAATGGCAAAGCAAGAACCAATACCAACCGAGAAATTAAAATATGATGTCTCGCTCTATAATTCAGAGTTTGAAACAAAGACAGTTTACAAAGGTGCTACACTTAAATTTTTAATTGACTCACTAAAGAAGCTGGATGGCAACACAAAAACAAATGCGAAAATTGCAAATGCTGTAAAGTCTAGTTCAAAAAACTCACGCAATACCAAGCCTAATCCCAACCAACATTTAAAGATGAAATAAATTTGGTTTGTTTTGTTTTCTTTAGTTCAGCTGAATATACCCTTGCTTTAATCGGCAAGGGATATTCTAAAACCTTTAATAACGCTATCTAATGAACGAATTTTTAATAATTGCACTCTATTGTTTTTTGCTAGAATATCGGCCTTTAAACCGTTGATAACTTGTTAACAGATTCAACCAAATAGTACCAATAGAATAAATAAAATATTATAATTTTAACCAATAGGTATTTGGAACCACCTATTATAAACCAAAATACAATGAACAAGATTAAAAAAGAACTTCGGTTCACCGTTTTTGATGCACGTAATGGTGTCTCTGGAGCGCTTCAAACCAAACCAACAAGAACCTTTAATTTTACGGAATTACTAGACTATTATAATTCTCCAGAGAATGAAAAGTTGTGTAAAGCAATTCTTAATGCTCCTACCAAAAAGATTAAAAACGCTCTTAAAAATAAGCAATCCTATTACACCCCATACGGAACTTTTTCTTATCGAGAAAACAAAAGTATTTTAGAAAAAAATAATATTGTTTCTATTGATATTGACGAACTAAAAGACAAGCAAGAAGCAATAGAGATTAGAAATAAATTAGCAGAACATCCGAGTATATTATTTGCCTTATTAAGCACCAGAGGCGAAGGAGTGAAGGCTATGATGCGGATTAATCCAATTGATGCTAAGCAAAGTCAAATACAATTAAGAGAAATTTTTAAACCATATCTGCAAAGCTATTTAAAACTTGACGAACCAGACAAGCAAATAGATACCGCACAATTTACATTGTCGCAACCTTGTTATTTCTCTTATGATGCCGATATATACATCAATAAAGATGCAACTATATTAGATTTAGAATTTAATTATAAAGAGCCAAAGCGACCAGCATTTATACCCACAGTTGTTCCTGCAGGTGCAGATACAAAAATAGATAATTACATATTAGGCGCTCTAAAAAAGACTGTAAACAAACTTACACCAGATGGTGCTAGACATCCAAAGATAGCAACTGTTAAAAGTTTGGCTCAAATAGTACATTATGCGCCACATTTAGAGAATGAAATATTAGAAACGTTCATTTCTGCAGCTGAAAGAATGTATAATTCTAATGAAAAGGCAACAATAAAAAATGTTCGGAAGTGTGTAATGGATGCTTGGAATGGTTCTGTAAACGAACAAATCAATAATGAAGTTTTAGAAGGTATTATTTCTGATCAGAAGGCACTTTTAAAACCTAAAAAAAGCATTTTAAAGAACGAATACAAGCATAAACTTACTACGCAGTATATTGGCCAAGATAGTAAAGCTATGAAGCTAATTTGTGAGAGTGTTAGAGATAATAAAGTTACAAGTTTGAGTGCTGGAATGGGGTTAGGAAAGACTACAATGTTACTCCAGCTGCAGAAGAAATTTAATAGACAAATAATTATAAGTGTCCCAACAAAAGCTATTGCAGAACAACAATACACTGCAACAATTTTAGATAATAATGTAGATGCTGCTTTAATTGTTGAGGGAATTGTTGGTGTGGATGTAGAAGCAAACGAAAATTGTGATGTTATCTATGTGACCAATGCATCATTAAGTAAATTAAACAACGTTGAAGATAAAATTCTAATCGTGGATGAATTTCATTTAAGCAGCGATAGGTCTCCTATAAATCAAATAGCTAATTTACATTTATACCAAAAGATGCAAAGAAGCTACAGAACATTATTTATGTCTGGTACTCCTAATGATATTTTAGAATACAGTATTGCTAAAGATTTAAAACGTATAAAAATAGAAGCTTTAAACCAACAAAAATTTAATGTTACTCCTTTAATTTATGACAGTAAAAAGACAAAGCAAAAGGATGTTTTAAGAGCGTTTGCAAGTAAAAAGGACGGTAGTATTAAATTCATTTTTATGGATGATAAGAGCGCTCTAAATGATTGTAAAGACAATTTAATTAAGTTAGGGATCTATAATAAAAAGGAAGTTGTTATGTACTCGGCCAATACAGAAGATGTAGAACATCCAAATTATGTTAAGTTGATGCAGGAAGGTTTAATACCTACAGGAACTAAGGTAGTCCTAGCTACATCAAAAGTTGCTGAAGGAGTGAATATAAACAATGAGGATGCTTTCTCTTTTCTATATATTGGTAAAGGTGTAAACAAATTTCTACAGTCTTTTAGAAGGCCTAGAAAAGCTAAATCATTAAAAATATATACATTATTTGAAAAATCATTTTTAAATAAATCTGGGAAGGTAATTGATGAAGTAGCGTTGTATAAAAATTTGGTAACCCAAGTATGTGCTGAAATAATATCTCCTGAATTATTTATGACTAATGGGGTAAAGAAAAAAGAAAGATTTAATATAAGCGATGATTTTCAATCTCGGTCACATTTCGTAATTGATGGTAACAATGTTTTAAATCCTTTCGAGATTGCCCATGAAATAAAATTGATAAAAGAGAGCAACTACAATTTATATATTTGGCAAAGTGATATACTTGAAAAAATGCCAGAGATTACTTTTTTAAAGCCAGTCTTTGTAAATGTTGAAGGGAATATTGCTGCAGACAAATTAGATAAAGACAGAAAGCAAATTAAAAAGGAATTCTTAAATAAGCTAAAAGGAATTTACCATACTCCAGAGATATTAAACTTAGTACTTAGACAAAGTAAGAACGATAAACTAAAAGGATCTATTAAGGGACATTTAAGGGGTGTTTACATAGATGAAACATTAACAACGGATGAATTAATACTATTCAGAGATAAATGCTTTAAACAGGTATCTAAATGGGTGGATAATACTTTCAAGTTAAATAAAATTACTAAAACTAATTTAGAAGATTCTGCAGCAATAATGCTAAATCATAAATTATTTTGTGCTTCGACATTTAACCGTATTTATAATAGAAATATTTGTGCAGTTTTAGAGAATGAAAACAATCCAGATAAAACACAAAACGAACATAGACTATTTAATAAGAAGCAAAAATTGTTGTCGCTATTTAAAGATAAAGAAACCATATCAAAAACAGATTTGGAAGCTATTTTTAGGACTAAATTAAATTATAAGAAAAGAGAATTTAATACATCTATTGTTGTCGATGAAATTGGTTTTTGTTTTGATGTTGAATATGACAGAAAAACGAAATTATACCATCTTCAAAGTGGGTACAAACTTTTGGTTACTTCTATAGGTAAGCATTCAAAAGTTTGTACCAAGAAAAACGTTGATAACCAACAAGTTAACACCAAAAAAGAGGCACTTTGGTCGTTTGGTCACCAAACAACCAAAAGTGATAAAATAGGCTCTTTACAACCAGATCTAAAACAACCGATTTTAGACAAAATATTAAGCATTGAATTTTAAAATAAAAGAAAGATTATGACTGATGGAGTAAAAAGAATGTTAGAAATGACTGATGAAGAAATGGAATTAAACCTAATGGAAGTAACTGCTATTTTAAATAGGTTAATTAATGGTGAAAAATTAGAAAGAAGCGAGTTTGATATAGATTTGCTTTTTGATTATAAATTAGCAGTTTTTAAAGCATCTGAAGATATTGATGAATTAAAGAGTTTGTTATGTTTAGTAAAAGGAGGTATCGCGTAAAATTGATTATCTTTGTAGTAGTATTTTGTATTTATAGGTTTATAAAATTATAAAAAGGCACGGTTCCAAAAACTAAGTGCCTTTTTTTTGTGCCTTATTGTTACTGCGATCTATGGCAATCTCTTATTACTTGACATCAACTTTACATCAATTTGCCAAGTGTCAATTAAATGACTAGCTTTGTCGAAAACCATTTTATGATAATCAATGAAAACGGTGCATATCCAATAAAAGAGGCATCCGATTTAACAGGTATCAACCCTAGAACACTTTCACGTTTAGCTAAGAAGTTAGGTATTGAAAAAATAGACAATCGCTATATATTTAAAGGGAGTGACTTAATTACCCACCTTAAAAAAATAGAGGTAGAAGTTGGAAAATATGACGATATATTAAAAGAGATTGCCACTCTGGAGACAAGTAATTATAGACTGTCTCAACAAGTCGAGACGATGTCTAGAACCGTCAAAAAAATGGAAGATAGTATCAAAACACTTACAGAAGACAACCAAGAATTGAACCAAATCATAAAAGAAAAGGATGGTGTCTACAGTCTAAAAAGTGATGAAGTTCACAAACTAAAACAGAAGCTGGTAGAAAGAACTGCATATCTAACAAGTGACGTCCCACATAAAGAAAAATTAAAAGAGGCAATCCGTTTGATTACTTTAGAGGCAATGGAGCAAGGTGTTACCCATAAGATATTTTCAGAGGATGAATACGATGATATTATAGGAACTATGGCTGAAGTTAATTTCCAGACAAAGCAAGTTGAATATTTGAAAGGCAGAGTAGAAAAACAAGATGAGATGCTTCAGGAGATATCTGCACAAATAAGAGAGAGAAACTTTATCGAAGCAAAGGACAAAGGACATCATAAAAAATAGATATGGCAAAAGCAATAAGAAAAGAACCGCTTGCTCATAAATTTGCTAAATTAGTAGAAGAGCAAAGTGATATGTTAAAACAAGCAGATAAGCGTACTGAAAGATTATTTAAGATTATAAAAGAAATGGAAATAACAATAAATAATCAACAAGCATTAATAGGTAAACTTTCAAAAGGTTTAGATGTAGCAAATGAAATGGTTGCAGATTTAATAGAAAAGGTAAAAAAAAACCACTCCGATTAAGAAGTGGTTTAATATCGCCTATGATATACTAAGCGGTTCTAACCTCGCTTAGCTTTACAAAGATACAGAATTGATTAATCAATCTTTTATCAATTATATAAACTGCTCACTCTGTCTAAACTATTCTTTTCAGACACCTTTAAA
>JABAZC010000014.1 GCA_018608625.1 Flavobacteriaceae bacterium
GCTTCATCGTCTCCTTTTTGAGCCAGTTTTAGCTGGTGTTCAAAACGTTCTCTTTGGTCAATAGGGTCATTTAATTCCGAATACGCATTCGCAATCTCTTTTCCGCAAACCATTAATTCAAAACGTTCTGTAAGTTCTGGATTGTCTCTGTGTTCTTTACACAAGGGACTCATTTCTTTTGGGTAGTCTGTGATGTACGTGGGCTGGATATAATTCCCCTCACATTTTTCTCCAAACAGCTCATCAATTAGTTTTCCTTTGCCCATAGTGGCATCCACTTCGATCCCTAAACTGATTGCTGCTGAACGAATTTCATCTTCACTTTTTCCAGTGATATCAAACCCGGTAAATTCTTTTATGGACTCCGCCATGGTGACTCGAGCATAGGGTGCTTTGAAGTCAATTTCATGTGTGCCAAAAGTTGCTTTAGTAGTGCCGTTAACAGCGATAGCACAGTGCTCTAATAGCTGTTCGCAAAACACCATCATCCAGTTATAGTCTTTATAGGCGACATAAATTTCCATGGCTGTAAACTCCGGGTTATGAGTCCGATCCATTCCTTCATTTCGGAAATTTTTAGAAAACTCGTAAACTCCATCAAAACCACCTACGATCAATCGCTTAAGATATAGTTCGTTAGCAATTCGCATGTATAACGGAATATCTAAACTATTATGATGCGTCATAAATGGACGTGCTGCCGCCCCTCCAGGTATCGGTTGTAAAACAGGGGTCTCTACTTCAAAATAGCCAGCGTCATTAAAAAAATTTCGCATAGCATTAAACAGTTTCGTTCGCTTTACAAATACCTCTTTTACATGCGGATTGACTACCAAATCTGCATAGCGTTGACGGTATCGCATTTCAGGATCATTAAACTCATCGTATGTGTTGCCTTCCGCATCTGTTTTTGGTAAGGGTAGCGGCTTTAAAGCTTTACTTAAAAGGGTAAATTTTTTGACTAACACTGTTTTTTCTCCTACTTGCGTATTAAACAATTCACCTTCAATTCCAATAAAATCCCCTAAGTCTAGCAGTTTTTTGAAAATGTCATTGTACTTACTTTTATCTTCTCCAGGGCATATTTCATCGCGGTTAATATAAATTTGGATACGTCCTTCACTATCTTGGAGTTCCGCAAATGCGGCTTTTCCTTGTATCTTTTTTCGCATTAACCGACCGGCCATTACTACCTTCTTTCCTTCCGAAAAATCGGATTTAACCTTAGCGCTGCTATGGGTTACAGGGTATAAATCTGCGGGATAAGGATTGATTCCTAATTCACGTAATTTTGATAGTTTTTCACGACGGACAATTTCTTGTTCTGAAAGCTGCGACATAGTACTCTTATAAAGATTCTTAATGTGACAAAGATACTGACTATTGCTTAAGATTTCAATTTATGTTGAATAAATCCGAGATTGGTTTTGTAAGGTTCTTTTTGTAGTTTTACCGAACATTTATAAGAGTAATTTAAGAACAATTTTTATGACTATTTGGCGTGTTATTTTGTCTATTTTATTTCCTCCCTTAGCGGTTTACGATAAAGGGTGTGGGTCTATCATTATTGTATTTTTATTAACCCTTTGTGGTTGGGTGCCAGGCGTAATAGCTGCTCTTGTTATTTTGAATAACCCTAAGTCATAATCCTGTATATTTGCGACCTATGAATAAAACGATTGACGTACAAGACCTTGGGCTTAGAGACTATAAAGATGTTTGGGATTTCCAAGAAACTTTATTTAAAGCAACAATCGATATTAAGATAAAAAACCGGCGTGAATCAGCAGGGCTAGTGACTCCAAACCATTTGTTATTTGTTAGTCATCCACATGTTTATACATTGGGTAAGAGCGGTGATATGTCTAATCTGCTGTTATCAGAAGCGCAATTACAATCCAAAGGAGCTACTTTTTATAAAATAAACCGTGGAGGTGACATTACATATCACGGTCCAGGACAAGTAGTTGGGTATCCGATCTTAGATCTTGAAAATTTTTTCACTGACATTCATAAATTCCTTCGATTTTTAGAAGACACAATCATATTAACTCTTAAAGAATATGGCCTTAAAGCCGAGCGCAGCCCTGGCGAAACAGGAGTGTGGCTGGATGTAGGCACCCCGTTTGCACGTAAAATTTGTGCGATGGGTGTTCGTGCAAGCCGCTGGGTTACGATGCACGGATTTGCGTTGAATGTAAATGCAGATTTAGGCTACTTTGATAATATAATCCCGTGTGGTATTCGCGGGAAAGCAGTGACTTCATTAAATGTTGAATTAGGACAGGTGACGGTGAATGAAATTGAAGTAAAAGAAAAGCTTTTAAAACATTTCCTCACCCTTTTTGAGGCCATTAAATCCTAATACATTTGGTATAAGATGATGCTATTAGAGTCGCTTTTCGTCACAAACTCAAGGGCGGAATCACTATCAGCATTTGCGATGTCAATCGCACTAGTTCCAAAAACAGGAATTTTTGGAAGGGCCTTAGTTTGACTATCAAATATCCATGCTTTTTTTGCTTGCAAGTCTGTGATGGTTACATATATTTTATCTTTTAGATAAAATATTGAAGGGGGGGTATAGCTTCCATAATCCAAGTCTATACTATTTGATTTGATAGTCAGCCTGTTTTCGCTTCGAGTCACGAGTGTTTTAGAGGTGGAAGTGATGGCATGGTTTTGGTCTAGTCCTAAGTTTTGACGACTCACGTTTCCTTTTGTATTCACTTGAACCAACTCGCCGTTGGTGTTGGTTGTTGTAAATAGCGAATTATAAAAGTATATAGACTCATTTGAAAAATTGATATTTTCTTTAACACTCACTCGCACATTGCCCCGTCGGTCAAGCAGTTTGAGTCGGCGACCTGCGCTGAATACAATAAAGTCTTTTCCGCGGTGTCGAACGTGAACGGGTTGTTTTCCAATAGTTTGTGAAGCCTTGTATTTAAATCCTTGTACAAGCTTACCGTTTAGGTCGTACATCAGAAGGTCTGAGCTTTGAGTGATTAAAAAACGATAGTTACGTTTTTTATCATAATCAAAGACTGATACTGGCTGTGTGATTTCATCTTTAAATTTTAGAGGAAACTTTCCTACATTTTTTCCGTTTCTATCTATAATGTGTAATCTATTTGTTGTAGAAAATACTAGCTGAAGTCGTCCATTTTTATATAAGTCAACTTGCTCTACCTTACCCAAAATAGCACTCTTAAGTGATTTTTTCCATAGTACTACACCCTTATTGGAAATTAGATATAGATTATTATTGATGTCTTGAGCTAAAATATCTTTTCCTTTAGTTTTGTGATTAGAGACAAAGACGGGTCCCATTAGTATATCATCTGGAAGCAATAAGCTAAATTCCTCAGAGATTAGTCTTTTTGAGGCTCTCGGCTTTGATTTTTGTAAGACTCCGTTTAAGTGCACCATATTGTCGTCTTTCACCAATTGTAATCCCGAAAGCTTATAGGCATTCAATTCGGCTCCTATTATGGTTGTTTTGAATTGACTACTTAATAGTTCTGCCAAGCGATGGTTGTTGAAATAGGCCTGAACAGACGCCTCGTCACTTAGTGATTTTTGAAGTGTTTGATATAATAAAGAGGAATCTAGTGTATTTTTATTGAAGTAATTCGAGATGGTCAGTTGTAAGACCGCATCCGAATCAGAAAAAACGAGATAATCTCCTAAAGTGATGAATTTCGTTGGGCTTATTTTTGGAAGGAGAGGTCCGAAAGTGTCATTGAATAACGAAGGCTCTGTGAACTCAAATAGAGGAATAGATTTAAAACTAGTTAGTTCATTTTGGTAATTATTTAAAGTTTCATAAGTGGCACTAATGTCAATAGACTTTAAAGCAATACCAATTCCTTGTTTGGTTTCAAAGACTCCAACTTCTTTAGTGGTACTGAAAATTGCTTTCGCTAATTCTGTTGTTTTTGAGCCATATCCTATAGAGTCAATATTTTGTTGCAGTTGATCAAAGTCATTATAATTAAAGACTCTAGTGTTATGGCTTTCAGAAGGGAAAATGGCTTGAAGATTTTGGGATTGAGGTTCTAGTTTTTCAAAAACCTTAAACCATTTATTGCGAGATTTTTCTTCAAGTAATGTACCATTAACAGTCACCCTTTCAGGAGTCATATTAAAGTCTAAAAAAACAGCCCCAACAGGAAAAGATGACAAGTAGATTAGAGCAGGAAGTGCTTTGCAATAGAGAGAAACAGTAGCAGTCGTGTCACGTCGTTTAAAAAGTTTAGAATAGTTCGATTTTTTTTGTGCTAGAATGGCGTCTAAACTTTCCTTGGATTTTGAGGCGACCAAAACACTGTCAACAGTCACAAATGGGATTAATAGACTGTCCTTTAGTTTTATGTTTTTAAGATGCGTTATGAAAGTGAATACGTTTTCTTGAGATTTTCTTGTAACACATACCAATAGGGGGCTCTTGCTTTGGATGCTATCAAACGGCTTTAGTACTTTAGTTAAAGGATTGAATAAAGTTGTTTTGGTGACTAAGTCGGTATTTTTTAGCGCACTTTTAAAGCTCTCAAGAGAGTTGATTGAAACTACAAGGTCTGCATTGTTAGGAACTAAGTCTTCAATGGAGCGCTGTGCGCTCTCCATGTTATTACAACTTAAAATTAGCAGAAAAACTACTAAAAAATATAAAATTCTACGCATTGATGGATATCCTTTATTCGCAATCACACAAAGATAAGATTTATAATTCAATAGGTTATTACTCCGCTAAAAGTCTAAATGATGTCCGGTGGTATTTTGTAGGGCCATAAATTCGGATAGCCTCTCTGTGTTCTTTCGTTGGATACCCTTTGTTTTGTTTCCAGTTGTACATTGGAAATTCTTGATGAATTTTTTCCATATAGGTATCTCTATGTGTTTTAGCTAATACGGAGGCTGCGGCGATATTTTGGTATTTACTATCTCCTTTTATGATGGTTTGGTGGGGAATTGATTTGAATGCTTTAAATCGATTGCCGTCAACACTAATAAAAGTAACTTTTTTTAATTTAGAAATAGAGTGGTGCATCGCTAAAATAGAGGCGTTTAAAATATTTATTTCATCTATTTTTTCTGGAAACACGTGTGCAACTCCGTAAAAAACGGCTTCTTTCTCAATAATAGGCTTCAAAAATTCTCGCTTTTTGTGCGAAAGTTGTTTGGAGTCGTTTAGAATTTCATTCGAAAAATTTAAAGGTAAAACAACTGCTGCCGCTGTTACTGGCCCAGCCAAACAACCTCGCCCTGCTTCGTCAGTACCGCACTCAAATTCAAAATCTGAAAATTTCAATTCTAACATTTCTTTTTTTTAACCCTAAAAAACCACCTAAATCAGCCTTTATGCTGTAAAAAAACAAAATAGATTAGATATTTGCTATTTTTGTCCCAACAATAATTTGTTATTAGACTCCTATTTATGAATAAATTAGTTTTAGTCCTTTTTTGTATTCTTCTTGGAAATACGGCATTTTCTCAACGCAAACTCACTGTTGGAGGAGCAAAAGGATTGCCTCAGGGAGGGGATAAGGGGCAGTTCAATAGGGACTCTCTTTCAGGAAAGCCATCAAGAAAGGCTGTTAAAAATGATGAAGCTAAAATTAAGGATTACTTGATAATTACTCGTGAAAATGACACGATTCAAGTAGATACGACATTATCAATTTATAAAGATTATAAATTCAACTACCTCCGAAGAGATGATTTTGAGCTTTTGCCTTTCAGTAACATGGGGCAAACCTATAACTCCTTAAGTCTTGATTTTAAATCTACAACTATAATTCCTAATATTGGAGCGACTGCCAAGCATTTTAACTACATGGATGTTGATGCCATTAATTATTACCGGGTGCCTACTCCATTTACCGAATTGATGTACAAAACGGCTTTTGAGCAAGGGCATGTGTTAGATGCTTTCTTTACTGTAAACACATCAGATCAATTTAATCTTTCAATCGCTTACAAAGGTATGCGTTCCTTAGGACAGTATCAGCATATTTTATCTAGCACTGGAAATTTTAGATTTACAACTAGCTACAATACCAAAGGTAATCGATACAAATTAAGGACTCACATTGTAATGCAAGACATCCTTAATCAAGAAAATGGAGGTATTTCAGATGTTGATCTCACAAGTTTTGAGTCTGGCGATCCAGAGTTTACAGACCGCTCGTTATTTGATCCATTATTTGAAAACGCTGAAAGTAACCTTGAAGGCAGGCGATTTCATATGGATCAATCCTATATAATAAAGGCAAGAGATTCACTAAACTCAAACCAAATTTCAATAGGTAATCTATTGACTTTTGAGGATAAATATTACCAGTTTACACAAGATTCAAATAATCCTTTTTTTGGAAGTGCGTTTGTTTCATCAAGTATTTCAGATAAATCTACTTTTGAAAGTTTTTACGCAGAATTAAATGCGCGTTATTCCAACGAAACATTGGGAGCTTTTAAAGCTAGTTTAGGTTACAATAATTACAATTACGGATACAACTCACTTGTAATATTAAACAATCAAACTATTACCAATCGTTTGTTAGGAGATGTGGTTTCATTTGGGGGTGCGTATGAAAATAAAATAGGTGCTCTAGATGTAAAGGGAGATGTAGGTTTTAATTTAACAGGAAACCTTGAAGGAGGTTTTGTTAATGGTGACGTTTCTTACGCTATTTCTGATGATATAGCTGCTAAGGCGAGCGTCCATATAAACTCAAAAGCGCCTGACTTTAACTTTCAGTTGTTTCAAAGTGATTACATGAGCTATAATTGGCAGAACAATTTTAAAAACCAACAAACGAAGCAATTGGCGATTGCTCTAAATTCTAAAAAGTTTGGTATTCTTCAGTTAGACTACAGTACAATTGATAATTATCTTTATTTTTCAAAAAATGAAGATGCAGCAGTCAAGCCTTTTCAGTATAATGGAACGCTCAACTACATAAGAGCAAAGTTTTCTAACGAAATAAGCTACAAAAGGTTCGCATTGAATAATACGATTCTTTTTCAAAGTGTTTTAGACGGAGATGAGGTTCTAAATATTCCTCAGTTAGTGTCGCGACAAACCTTTTATTATTCCAATGAGTTCTTTAAAAAGGCCTTATTTCTACAAACAGGAATAACATTGAGCTATTTTTCTAGCTATACAATGAACGGATACGATCCATTGCTGGCAGAGTTTTACACTCAAAATATTACAGAAATAGGAGATTTCCCTAGAATAGACTTTTTTATTAACGCCAAAATTAGCCAAGCACGCATCTACTTAAAGGCAGAGCACTTTAATTCGGTACTAACAGGCTATGATTATTATTCGGCTCCTAACTACCCATACCGTGATTTCACTATAAGATTTGGGATAGTTTGGAATTTTTTCTTATAATTTTTCATTCTTAACCTATTGTAATTCAGGGTCTAAAAGTGAGTTGTTTTGACTTGCTATAAAATTGCTTACATAAAAGTTGCGAAAGTTAAAAAAGGTTGTATGTTTGCAG
>JABAZC010000060.1 GCA_018608625.1 Flavobacteriaceae bacterium
GGAACCGGTTTACGAGAAGTTACTAATCCTTCAGATATTTTAATATCTAAAAAAGATGAAGCCTTGTCGGGGAATGCCATAGCCGTTACTCTAGAAGGGGTTCGTCCTTTACTCATAGAGGTTCAGGCCTTGGTAAGTACGGCCGTTTATGGGACGCCCCAGCGGAGTGCAACTGGATTTAACGCCAAACGTCTCAACATGCTTTTAGCTGTATTGGAAAAAAGAGCAGGCTTTAGACTTGGGGCTAAAGATGTTTTTTTAAATATTACAGGGGGTATTAATGTCGATGATCCAGCTATAGACCTAGCAGTAGTCGCTTCGATTTTATCTTCAAATGACGACGAGGCCTTAGCCAAAAATTATTGTTTTGCTGGTGAAGTAGGCTTGTCTGGAGAAATCCGACCCGTTCAGCGTGTGGAACAACGGATTTTGGAAGCAGAAAAACTAGGCTTCGAAATTATATTTGTGTCAAAACACAACAAGATAAGCCTAAAAACATCCGCTATTAAAGTTCAATTACTTACAAAAATAGAAGATTTGGTAGAAATCATAGGTTAACGGATAAAAAAAGCCAGACACATATGTCTGGCTTTTTTGTTTGTCAAAAGAAGGTCTTAACAAAATTCGTTGTAAGCATTCTTTAAGTTTTCTGCGATTAGTTCTGCTGGTCGCCCTTCAATATGATGACGTTCTAGTACGTGAACTAATTCACCATCTTTAAACAAGGCCATACAAGGAGAACTTGGAGGAAATGGAACCATATGCTCTCTTGTCTTTTGGACGGCTTCTTTATCTACTCCAGCAAACACTGTAACGGTTTGAGTTGGGAGCTTTTCGTTATCTAAACTCATAATAGCACCTGGTCGCGCATTGGCAGCTGCACAGCCACAAACCGAATTAACAACGACTAGAGTTGTGCCCGATTGTGCTAAAGCAGTGTCTACAGCTTCAGCGTTATGTAATTCTTTGAAGCCTACTTGCGTCAAATGTTCACGCATTGGTTTTACTAATTCTGCTGGGTACATGTTTGTTTGTTTTTAATTAAAAAACAAAGATACACATTTGTCTGGCAATTATATTCTTTTTTTGAGGGTGTAAAGTGTTAAATTGACTATAAATTTCTAAGAAATTTTTGAGCTTATTAATTGTGGCTATTCTTTTTTTTGTAGGTTTGGTTTTTAATTTAATCGTGATAAAGGATGGGATTTTCGAAATGGATAGGAGCCTCAATAGGATGGTCTTTTGGAGGGCCAATTGGTGCTATTATTGGAATGGCAGTAGGAAGCCTTTTAGACGCGTCTTCAAAAGGAGGAGCTTCCAACAGTCGAAATCAAGCCGCAACTCGCTCAGGGGATTTTGAGGTTAGTTTATTAGTCTTGGCTTCTATAGTTATAAAAGCAGATGGCAAACAAGACCAGCGAGAACTGGATTTTGTACGGGCACAGTTTGTTCAAATGTATGGTAAGGAACGCGCAAATCAAGCTTTCAAGCTATTTAAAGAAATTTCTAAGCAGACTAATATCCCTACCCGTCAGGTGTGTTTACAAATTCGTCAAATGATGGATCATGCGTCACGACTTCAACTAATCCATTTTTTATTTGGGATTGCAAAGTCCGATAATCACGTCGATGAATCTGAGGTAAAAGCAATCGCTTTAATTGCTTCTTACTTAGGGGTAAGTGTTAGAGATTTTGAAAGTATCAAAGCTATGTTTTACAAAAGTTCTGACATGGCTTATAAGATTTTAGAGATCGAAGAGACGGCAACCAAATCAGAAATTAAAGCTGCGTACAGGAAAATGGCTAAAAAATATCACCCTGATAAAGTCCTTCATTTAGGAAAAGAACATCAAAAGGGTGCTGAAGAAAAATTTAGAAAGGTTCAAGAAGCCTATGAACAACTTCACAATTAGAGGCAGATTGATTAACTTGCCAAAAATTTAAAAATTTGATGGATCAAATTATTTCTTACCTCAGTGGCATAGATCCGATTTTAGCGGCTTTATATGCATCTCTTTTTACCTGGATAGTAACTGCTTTAGGCGCTTCGCTTGTTTTCTTTTTTAAAGGTATGAACAGAGGGCTTTTGGATGGGATGCTTGGTTTTACTGGAGGTGTTATGGTGGCTGCCAGTTTTTGGAGTCTATTGGCGCCAAGTATTGAAATGAGCCCAGGAGAAGGTTTTTTAAAGGTACTCCCTGCAGCGATTGGTTTTGGAATGGGCGCCCTCTTTTTATTTGGACTCGACAAAGTACTTCCACATTTACATATAAATTTTAAAGAAAGTGAAAAGGAAGGGGTTAAATCCCCATGGCACCGTACTACTTTATTGGTGCTAGCGATTACACTTCATAACATACCAGAAGGGTTAGCAGTAGGTGTTCTTTTCGGAGGAGTTGCAGCGGGTATTCCTGAAGCAACTATTGGCGGTGCTGTTGCACTAGCCCTTGGAATTGGTATTCAAAACTTTCCAGAAGGGCTAGCGGTTTCCATGCCACTTAGACGTCAGGGAGTTACTAAATTTAAAAGCTTTTGGTACGGACAGCTTTCGGCAATTGTAGAACCTATTGCTGCGGTAATAGGCGCTGTCGCAGTCACCTTTTTCACCCCTATCTTGCCTTACGCTTTGGCATTTGCAGCAGGGGCTATGATTTTTGTAGTAGTTGAAGAGGTAATTCCAGAAACACAGCGCGACAAATACACTGATGTTGCAACGCTTGGTTTTATTGGGGGATTTATTGTAATGATGACCTTAGACGTTGCCTTAGGTTAGCAGCCGCAACCATCATTGCCACAATCCTTTTTGTTTTTACCAGACTTCCATAACTGCTTTCGGAACAAATAAAGTACAGCAATCAACACAACTACAGCAATTATTAGAGTTTGTAAAGAAGTATTCATTTCTAGTTATTTTAAAAATTGAAAGGCAATTAAGGCACATATATACGCAATCGCCGTCATTCCAATGAGTTGAAGAATAGGCCATTTCCAGGTTTTAGTTTCTCGTCTAACAATGGCAAGGGTACTCATGCATTGCATGGCAAAGGCGTAAAATAAAAGCAAGGATATTCCAGAAGCAAGCGTAAAAACCTTGGTGCCATCAGCATAGGTTTCATTGGCCATTTTTGTTTTAATCGTTTCTATGTTTTCTCCTTCTCCGGCACTTCCTACACTGTATATTGTAGCTAAGGTTCCTACAAAAACCTCTCTAGCAGCAAAAGACGCTACAAGCCCAATACCAACTTTCCAATCATACCCTAAAGGCTTAATAAGTGGTTCGATTGTTTTTCCTACAATCCCAATATAAGAGTGCTCAAGTTTAAAAGCCGCAATTTGATCGTTAAGCTCAGAAGTTGATTGAGTAGTTGAGGTTTCTTTGACGTATGATTCGGCATTATTAAACTTATCTCCAGGGCCATAGGAAGCCATCACCCATAGAATAATGGAAATAGCCAAAATTATTTTACCAGCTTCAAAAACAAATGTCTTTGTTTTTTCAATGACGGTGATAATTACATTTTTTAGTAAAGGCAGTTTATAGTTAGGCATTTCTACTACAAAAAATGTTTTGTATTTTGTTTTTAAAATGCGGTCAAGTATATAAGCCGAAAATATAGCCATCCCAAATCCGAGCAGGTACAGCGCCATTAAAGTTAGGGCTTGGTAGCTAAGCCCAATAATAGAGCCCTCGGGAATAACTAATGCAATAATAATAAGATATACAGGGAGTCGCGCCGAACAGGTTGTAAAGGGCACTACTAGAATGGTTATTAGACGCTCCTTCCAATTTTCAATATTACGAGTAGCCATGACTGCAGGAATGGCACAAGCAGTTCCTGAAATTAAGGGCACTAAGCTTTTTCCACTCAATCCAAATCGTCGCATGACGCGATCCATCAAAAACACTACACGGCTCATGTATCCACTCTCTTCCAAAATAGAAATGAATAAGAATAAAAAGGCGATCTGGGGAATGAAAATAACAATTCCACCAATACCCGATACAATACCCTCAGCGACCAAATCGGTAACTTTTCCCCCGCCAGGAAAGGTGACTTTGACCCATTCTGCCAAGCTAGCAAAGGTGGTATCGATGAGGTCCATTGGAACCGTAGCCCAATCATAAATCGCTTGAAAAATAGACAATAATACTAAGAAAAAGATGACATACCCCCACACTTTATGAATCAGTATTCGGTCTAGTTTGCTTCTTAACCCTGTTGCTTTAGAACGGTCAATCGTTTGGCCCTCCTTTAAAATACTATTTATAAACTGGTAGCGTTTTATAGCTTCTTTTTGTTGTAGTCGTTTTAATTCCTGATTTGATTTTGTTTTAAATCTTGAAATGTCTAGTTCCTGGCGAGTGATTTTTCCAAAATTCGCATCCTGTGTAATAACTAACCATAATTTGTAAACATCTTGATTTGGAAAGGCTTTTTGTAGGCTTTGGAAATAGTCTTCATCAATTAGAGTGGTGTCCAAACACGGTTCAGTAGAGATGGTTTTATAGCCTTCAATAAGCTGCTTTAACTCTTCTATTCCTGTGTTTTTACGGGTGCTTACAAGTGCTATTTTTGTGTGTAACTTTGCTTCTAGCAGTTCAATATCTAATGCAATACCCTTGCGGCGCATTAAGTCACTCATATTAATCACTAGTATAGTCGGGATCTTGAGGTCTTTAATTTGTGTAAACAAAAGTAGATTTCTCTTTAAAGTTTCCACATCACTTACAATTAAAGCGACATCGGGGTAGTCTTTGTCATTTTTATTAAGTAATAATTCGATCACTACATTTTCATCCAAAGAGGAAGCATTTAGGCTATAGGTTCCTGGAAGGTCTAATACGTTAGCTTTTACTCCACGCGATAATTTACAAACCCCTTGTTTCTTATCAACTGTAATTCCAGGGTAATTTCCCACTTTTTGATTGAGACCGGTCAGGGCATTAAATACAGATGTTTTCCCTGTATTTGGGTTTCCAATTAACGCAACATTTAGCTGTTTACCCATTTGTTTTTTCAATTACAATCAAGGCTGCAGTTTCTTTTCTAATCGCTAAAAAACTGTCATTCACATTCAAATACATAGGATCAGAAAACGGCGCTAACTGAAGTAAGTGAACCTCGTTACCAGGAAGACATCCCATTTCTAATAATTTTAGAGGGATATTTTCAGATGAGCTATCGGTTATTATGCCTTTTTCACCTTTTTTAAGATCTGCTATTGTAAAGCGCATGCTTATTTAGATTCATTTTAAAGAAGCAAAAGTAATAAAAAGATTAGTTTTTATACGATGCTTTCAGAACTTTTATATCCTCAAGAAGTCGTTCAATTTCTTCTGAGTCGGTCCCATCGTAAAATCCGCGAATTTGTCGTTTCTTATCTACTAACATAAAATTCTCGGTATGGATCATATCAAAAGGGCCGCCGTTACCTGCGTTTTTAACGGCGAGATACGATTTACGTGCCAATTCATAAATTTGTTTTTTGTTTCCTGTTACCAAATTCCATTTGGAAGAGTTTACTAGCTTTTTTTTAGCATATTTCTTTAGTTGTGCGACGCTATCAACTTCAGGAGTTACCGAGTGTGATAACAATAAAACTTCTGGATCGGAGATGGTTTGTTTTTGAATGTCGTACATATGATCGGTCATGATTGGACAGATGGTCTGACAGGTTGTAAAGAAAAAGTCGGCGACATAGATTTTATCTTTATAAAATTCTTGAGTAATAGTATCTCCATTTTGATTTATCAAACTAAAATCGGCGATGTGATGGTATTTTTTTTGATGTTGAATAGTACTGTCTACCAATTCATAATTGACTTGGGCTGGCTGATAGATTGGGAGTATTTTCTCAGGACTAAGAATACTGTAAAACAGTGTAATAATAATGCAGGATAACACAAAAAGTGTGGTGATGAATAGTTTATATTTTTTAAAAAAAGAAGCCATATCAACCTAATTAGGACAGTAAAAGTACAATACAGAACTTAAAATGTTGACAATAAAAACCTAAAAATACAGACCCATAATAAAGTTTTTGTTTCTAATCTGAAAACTTTACATTTGTTGGCTTAAACTTATACAATACTACATGGAATTTGTTATTAAAATATCACAGTTTTTATTGAGTCTTTCTTTACTCATTGTGCTGCATGAATTAGGTCATTTTATCCCTGCTAAATTATTTAAAACACGCGTAGAGAAGTTTTATCTTTTCTTCGACGTCAAATACTCTTTATTTAAAAAGAAAATCGGTGACACTGTGTATGGAATTGGTTGGCTGCCTTTAGGGGGTTATGTAAAGATTTCTGGAATGATTGATGAGAGTATGGATACGGAGCAAATGGCACAAGAGCCACAGCCTTGGGAATTTAGATCGAAGCCGTCATGGCAACGTTTAATTATTATGCTTGGCGGGGTTACCGTCAACTTTTTACTAGCAGCAGTGATTTATATATTTATGGCCTTTTCATATGGCCTTATTGATATTGATGCTAGTAGCGTTGATGGAGGTTATGAAATTAAAAGCTCAGTTTTAAAGGAAATTGGACTTCAAAATGGAGATAAAGTGACTGCGATTAACGAATATAAAATCGTAAACATTTCGGACATTAGACGTTATATTATAGAGGCTAAAACAATGACTGTTTTGCGTGATGGTAGTCCAAAAACTATAGAGTTCCCAACAGACTTTTTGGGACAGTTAAGCGCAAGTAAACCTAAAGGGCTGATAGATCTCCGAGAGCCATTTATAATCGCTGACTTTCAAGAAAACTCTTTTAACGCTACGGCTGATTTAAAAGCAGGCGATATTTTGACGTCCATAAACCAAAAACCGGCGCGTTTTAGGGATGAAATAAGTCCGCTACTAGAAACACTTAAAGGGCAAGCCGCTGTGTTTAGTTTTGAAAGAAATGGTAACTTAATCACCCAGGAATTACAAGTTAGTAATGAAGGTGAATTAGGAGTCATAATTACAGGATCTATGCAGGACTACGAAAATGCTGGGTTCTTTAAAATCATCAAAAAAGAGTATAGTTTTGGTGAGAGTGTTCAGGTTGGGCTTAAACGTTTTAGCTCAGAAATGGATTCTTATTGGATGCAACTAAAACTTATTTTCACGCCAAGTACAGGGGCCTTTAAAGGAGTTGGAGGCTTTAAAGCTATTTTTGACATTTTCCCTAACACTTGGAATTGGGAACTTTTTTGGAATAGGACTGCCTTACTGTCTATTATGTTAGGAGTGTTAAATTTATTGCCTATTCCTGCACTAGACGGAGGACATGTGATGTTTTTACTATACGAAATGATTTCTGGACGTAAGCCAAGTGATAAATTTATGGAGTACGCACAAACAGCTGGATTTTTTCTTTTAATATCCTTGGTGTTGTTTGCCAACGGCAATGATATTTTCAAAGCGCTATTTGATTAAATAATTTATAAAATGTATTTGTATAGAATAAAAAATACTATATATTTGCGCTCGCAATAGCGAAAACA
>JABAZC010000038.1:0-33230 GCA_018608625.1 Flavobacteriaceae bacterium
GGCCTCCACGTCCCAAACGTGGCGCGATAACCGGGCTACGCTACACCCCGAATTGGTTATCATATTTGGTCTAAAATAAATTAAGAACCAAGAATAAGTAAATTACATAGATTACACTAAATTTAAAAAGTGAATTCGGATAAACGAAGAAACTTTAGTCGGGGTGGCAGGATTCGAACCTGCGGCCTCCACGTCCCAAACGTGGCGCGATAACCGGGCTACGCTACACCCCGAATAGTTATCAGTTGTAATTTATGTCCTGCGGAGAGACAGGGACTCGAACCCTGGCGACAGTTACCCGTCGACAGATTAGCAATCTGCTCCATTACCACTCTGGCACCTCTCCTATAAAATGAACTTATGCAATAAAATTGCGGTTGCAAATGTAACTTTTCATTATTAAGAACGCAAGCTATTTTTTTACTTTTTTATAGGAATTTTCGCTTATTCAGGATATTCAATACGTAAGTGATACATATTGGCTAACTTATGCTTTAAAACCTTTTTAATCGATTGAATTTCTTTTAGAGTGATTGTAGCGTTTAAAAACTGTTCTGTATCCATTTGCTTAGAAACAATGGCATCTACAAAGTTATTTATTTTGGTTGAGTTCGGATCTTTTAAACTTTTAGAAGCGGCCTCCACACTGTCACACATCATTAGAATTGCTGTCTCCTTGTTGAATGGCTTTGGACCTCCGTAAGAAAAGTCCGATGTCTCAAATGCTAGATTACTTTCTACTTGCTTATTGTAAAAATAATAGACCATACTACTACCGTGATGGGTACGAATAAAATCAATTACACGGTCAGGAAGGTTATTCTTTTTGGCCAACTCAATCCCATCTATAACGTGATTGATAATGATTTTCGCACTTTCTTTTGGCGATAATTCATCGTGTGGGTTAATTCCCGTCGATTGATTTTCTGTAAAATAAGTTGGGTTCAACATTTTGCCAATATCATGATACAAAGCCCCTACCCTAACTAGCATGGCATTCGCTCCAATTTCATTGGCAGCAGCTTCGGCCAGGTTAGCAACATTTAAAGAGTGGTGAAAGGTCCCTGGTGCTTTTTCAGATAATTCTTTTAATAGCTTAGAATTTGTGTCAGAAAGCTCCAATAGAGAAACGTCTGATACAAGACCAAATAATTTTTCATACACATAAATCAGAGGCTGAACAAATAAGGTCGCTAATCCACACAGAATAAATAATAAAAAGGTTTCCCATTGTAAATTATCAATACTGCCTTCGTGTATCACATAAAATGCAAAATAAGAAACGATATAAATGAGTGTTATTTGACCTACCGAAATAAATAAGTTGGCCCGTTTATACAGCTCAGACACAGTAAGAATAGTTACAATCCCTGCAATAGTTTGCAAAAACATGTATTCATAATTATTAGCCACCACAAAACCCAATAGTAAAACAGTAATTACATGAGTAAACAACCCTAAACGTGCATCAAAGAATGCTTTTAAAATTAATGGTAAAATACAAAGGGGGACAACATATATATATGAGGAATTATAATTAACCACTAGAGTAGTCAATAATACCATAATGACAATATTAAAAAATATAAAAGTGACCTTAGTATTGTTAGAAAAAACCTCAAACCTATATTTTTTCATAAACAACAATAGCATCAGTAACGCCAAAGACACTAGGACGGTATAAGCCGACAGAATCCAATAATAATTTGAATCCGTTAAAACTTGTGACTCATATTCAGACTCCAAGGATTTGAGGACATCATACTTATCGCCTTGCACGACTTCGCCTTTGGAAATGATAAGCGTTTGCTTATCAACACGCCCCCTTACAAGTTTAATTTGACTCAGTCGCTCGTCAAGCGACGCCTGTGTTAGCATTTTGTTTAAACTAGCATTTGGCTTTACTACATCAAAAAAAAGTGCTAAGAAACGTTGACGATGTGCCTCAAGGCCTAAAGAATTAACCGAGGACTCTACAAAAGTCCTTAAATTTGTTTGAGGGAAAAAACTCAGAAAAGGCTTAAATCCACTTTGGGTATTATTTATTAAAATAGATATTTGTTGATTTAATTTATAATCATAAGAAGCCTCTAAAACCCCACTTTGATAAATTTGTTCAAGAATAGTTGAACCTTTTTTATATAATTCTGCTTTAATCTGGTCATCCGAAAGCTCATAAAACAAGCGATCAAAGGCCAATGTGTAATCATTTTTAATCAACGTGAAAGCAACAGTATCAACATCAAAAAAAACGGGCGATTGGGTAGAGATTTGCTCACTTTCAGAAGTTATTTCTTCAGCAGATTTTTTGATCGCAAAATCAAAAGGGGCGTATAAGTTTTCCGATTGCCAAGGCTTTCCTTTTTCGAAACTATACCTAAATGTTCCACTTTTTGGAAATAGATATACAATTAAAAAAGTAGTTAATATAAACAGAAACACCTTGTAAATTAAGGAGTGGTTTTTATGAAATAAGTTTATTAAATCTTTCATCAAGTTATACAGATATTCAAAACAAATAGACTTCCACTAATGAAGTCCCTAAATAATTGTAATATTATGTTGGTATTAATTACTCAAAAGTAATAAAAAGAAGGACATTTTCTCTCTATATTAAGATATTACTACTTTATATATCCTAAATTTTCGTTATTTTCGCATGGAACACAGCTAAATAAACAACTATGAGTAAAGACGTTGTAATCGTATCTGCAGCCAGAACTCCGATAGGTAGCTTTTTAGGAGTCCTTTCTTCTATTTCTGCTCCTAAATTAGGCGCAATTGCAATCAAAGGTGCCCTTGACAAAATTGGCCTGAGGCCAGAGCTCATAGATGAAGTTTTGATGGGTAACGTTGTTCAGTCCGGCGCTGGACAAGCGCCTGCCAGACAAGCTGCGATTTACGCAGGCATTCCAGATTCTGTTCCGTGTACAACCATTAATAAGGTATGTGCCTCAGGAATGAAAACGATTATGCAAGCAACACAATCCATTGCCCTAGGCGATGCGGATATTATTGTAGCTGGCGGAATGGAAAATATGAGTTTAATACCTCACTATTACAATGCGCGTACGGCTCAAAAATTTGGAGCAATTTCATTGGAAGATGGGATGCAAAAAGATGGATTAGTGGATGCATACACCAATCAACCTATGGGTGTTTTTGCAGATGCTTGTGCAGAAAAACATAATTTCACTAGAGAGGCACAAGATGCCTTTGCCATACAATCATATAAACGCTCTACGGAAGCATGGGCGGCTGGGAAATTCGATTCTGAAATAGTCCCTGTAGAAGTAATGCAGCGACGCGGAGAACCAATAATTATTGATACCGATGAAGAATTTACTAACGTCCGTTTAGAAAAAATCCCGAGTCTGCGTCCTGCTTTCACAAAAGAGGGAACGGTGACTGCCGCTAACGCCTCTACAATCAATGATGGTGCAGCTGCACTCGTATTAATGAGTAAGGACAAAGCAGAGGAGTTGGGGCTAAAACCCTTAGCTACTATAAAAGGATATGCTGATGCAGCTATGGAACCTGAATTGTTTACTGTAGCTCCTTCAATAGCATTACCAAAAGCACTTAAAAAAGCAAATATAAACATCACCGACGTGGACTTCTTTGAGTTCAACGAAGCCTTTTCAGTTGTTGGACTTGCAAATACTCAATTACTAAATCTCGATGATTCTAACGTCAACGTAAACGGAGGCGCAGTCTCTTTAGGGCATCCACTAGGCTGTTCAGGAGCTAGAATTACTGTGACTTTACTAAGTGTCTTAGAACAAAACAATGGGAAAATAGGCGCGGCAGCTATTTGCAATGGCGGCGGCGGTGCTTCGGCATTAATCCTGGAACGAAATATATAAGGAATGCAGTACGGCCTTTGCTACTTAAGCGTTGTCGCTTTAAGACTTGAAGCCTCAGATACTAGTGAACTAGTATCTCAAGTGCTGTATGGCGACTTTTTTAAGGTTTTGGAACAACGCAAGTGTTGGAGTCGAATTCGGCTTGCCTATGATAAATATGAAGGCTGGGTTGACAATAAACAATTTAAATTTATAGAAGAATCCGACTATAATACACTTCAAAAAGAAACGCCGTTATTGACTACTGATTTAGTAGATTTTATCACAGACCAAAACCAACAATTGCATCCCATACTACTAGGATCTTGTCTGAATGGACTACCCTATTTAAAACACCACTTTGAAGGGGCTAAAGCAGAAGGAAGTTTAAATAAATCTAATATTGTTGACACCGCTTTACTTTACCTAAATACACCTTATTTGTGGGGAGGAAAGACTCCCTTTGGAATTGACTGTTCAGGATTTACGCAAATGGTTTATAAGCTAAACGGATTTAACATCCTCAGAGATGCTTCACAGCAAGCCTCTCAAGGAGAAGCACTTAGTTTTATTGAAGAAAGCTCGCCCGGAGATTTAGCATTTTTTGATAATAATGAAGGTGAGATTACCCATGTTGGAATTATAATGGAAGACCACCGAATAATTCATGCACATGGAAAGGTTAGAATAGACCTACTAGACCACAGTGGAATTTATAATTTAGATACCAAAATACATTCACATAAACTACGAGTGATTAAAAAAATAGTCTCATAAAAAAAAGCCATTCAAAGTTTGAATGGCTTTTTTTTATGTATAATTATTATTTTCTATTTACCAGAATCTAAAGAATCTGCTATCGCTTTATATTCCTTATATTTTTCAGTATTACCTACTTGACTATAAATATTAGATAATGTTTTGGCAGCTTGATAGTTGTCTGGTTCTACAGAAATTGCACTTTCTAAATAAGGAATTGCCTCCAAGAACATCTGGTTACGTTTTTCACTCAACTTATCATACTTAAGGTTTTCAGCTCTAGTAGTTCCTAAGCTATTCATCTGGTCAAGGATAGATTGTTCTTGGCCTAATATTAAAGCTGCTAAATTTATATAAGCCGATGTAAAATCTGACTTAAGTTCAATTGCTTTTAAATAATATTTTTTAGAATTCTCGAAATCATTAGAATCTGCAGAAATAATTCCTAAGTTAAGTTGCAAATCAGGGTTTGTTGGGTCTTTTAGAACAGCTAGCTCCAATAATTCTTTAAATTTCAGAATCTCTCCCATTAGATAATATAGATTAGCTTCTTCAAGTATTAGCATCACACTTTCTGGATCATCTGCTCTAGCTATAGCAAAAGCTTCAAGAGCTTTGACATTATCTCCTCGTTCCTTATAAATTAATGCTATGTTTTTAATAATTTCAGGAAATTTAGATTTTGTAAATTCTTCTACTGGATTTGCATGGGTACCTGCTTTAATTGAAATATTCATCAATGTCTCACTAGTAAAAGACTCTTTTTCCTGAGTATCTAAATTAGTAGCAAACATTTTTTTCTCTATACCTGTAAATTTAATTACTCTTAACTTTTCATACAAAGCTAGAGATCGGTCAAATTGTTTTGCATTAACAGACATAGATGCTGCATAATACAAATTTATGGTATCTGAGGGAGATAAATTATAAGCGGTTTCCATGTATTTTGAGGAAGATTCGTAATCATCTTTTTTGTAAAGTGATAATCCCGTATTGTATAGATAATTACCTAATAATTGCTTTTGGAATTTAACTGATTCAGCATCCGACGAAGCAGAAACATATTGCAAAGCTTCAATCGATTTTTTAATATCGCTATAATCTGCGTCAACAGATTGACCATCTCCAGACTTAGAGTAATACACACTTCTACTTAAATAATACTTACTTTTGTATTTCGCTTCCATGGAGCCTAATAAAGCCTCTGCAGCATCAAGAGCAATCCCAGCTTTATCATAGTTTCCTTTTGCTAATTCTTTCTTAGCCGTTCTTAATTCTTTCTTTTGTGCAACTGCGGAGAAACCTATGGTTAATGCTAGCGCAAGTACTATATACTTTTTCATCTTAATTAAATTTTTTTTTATTATTCCTCTTCTTGTGTTTCTAAAGCTGATTCATCAGTTTGAGAGGTATTTATTTGAGTAGCTCCCTCTTCTGTTTGCTCTTCAGTACTATCCACTTCTTCCTCATCTTCACGCATCACTTTAGCAACTGCAGCAATTGAATCATTTCCTTTAAGATTAATTAAACGAACCCCTTGTGTAGCACGACCCATGACTCTTAAATTTTCAACAGCCAATCGGATAGCTACTCCTGACTTATTGATGATCATTAAGTCATCTTCATCCGTTACATTTTTGATTGACACCAGATTTCCAGTTTTATCAGTAATTGAAATGGTTTTAACTCCTTTACCTCCTCTATTTGTGATTCGGTAATCTTCTAAGCTAGAGCGTTTTCCATAACCATTTTCAGAAACAACCAAAATATTACTCTCCATATCATTAACAGCAATCATGCCAATAACCTCATCCGTATCGTGCGCTAAAGTAATTCCTCTAACTCCAGAAGCACCACGGCCCATCGGTCGGGTTTTTGCCTCTTCGAATCGAATTGCTTTACCAGACTTTAAGGCTAACATCACTTGACTTTCTCCAGTTGTTAATTTAGCTTCTAACAACTCATCATCATCTTTAATAGTAATGGCGTTAATTCCATTAGTTCGAGGACGAGAATACTGCTCTAAAGAGGTCTTTTTAACCTGACCTCTTTTGGTTGCCATGATCACGTAGTGAGAATTGATGTAATCTTCGTCTTTTAAATCTTGAGTACAAATAAAGGCTTTGACCTTATCGTCTTGCTCAATATTTATTAAGTTTTGAATGGCGCGTCCTTTGGAGGTTTTGCTTCCTTCTGGAATCTCATAAACACGCATCCAGAAACATTTTCCTTTTTGAGTGAAGAACAACATGTATTGGTGGTTAGTTCCTACAAACAAGTGCTCTAAGAAATCTTCGTTTCGAGTAGTTGATGCTTTCTGACCAACACCACCCCTATTTTGAGTTCTATATTCCGTTAATGACGTTCGTTTAATATATCCTGCATGAGAGATGGTAATAACTACCTGCTCGTTAGGAATCATGTCTTCAATAGACAAGTCACCTCCAGCGTATTCAATCACAGAACGACGTTCATCTCCGTATTTATCTTTAACAACGGCAAGCTCTTCTTTTATGATCAACATACGACGTTCTTTTTTGTCAAGGATATCTTTCAACTCATCAATTGTTTTCATGATATCATCATACTCACCACGTAACTTGTCTTGCTCTAAGCCTGTTAATTGTCTTAATCTCATTTCAACAATCGCCTTGGACTGAATCTCACTAAGCTTAAAACGTTCTATTAATTTTTCACGAGCCTGATCAGCATTAGAACATCCTCTTATAATCGCTATAACTTCATCAATATTATCAGAAGCAATAATTAGACCTTCTAAAATATGAGCGCGTTCTTCGGCTTTCTTTAATTCGTATGTTGTACGACGTACTACAACTTCATGACGGTGCTCTACAAAGTGATGAATCATATCTTTAAGATTCAACATTTCTGGACGCCCATTGACCAATGCGATGTTATTAACACTAAAGGAAGACTGAAGTGCCGTGTATTTATAAAGTTTGTTTAATACAATATTTGGAATTGCGTCTTTTTTCAAAACATAAACAATACGCATTCCATTTCTATCCGATTCATCACGAATGGTAGAAATACCTTCCATTTTCTTATCGTTTACCAAGTCAGCAGTCTTTTTAATCATGTCTGCTTTGTTGACCTGATATGGGATTTCAGTTACAATAATGCATTCACGACCATTGACATCTTCAATATTTGCCTTGGCACGAATAACCACACGACCACGACCAGTCTTGAAAGCTTCTCTTACCCCGTCATAACCATAGATCGTTCCTCCAGTTGGAAAATCAGGTGCTTTCACGTGTGTAATTAATTCATCAATCTCAATGTCTTTATTATCGATATAAGCAGTAATCCCGTCAACAACTTCAGAAAGGTTATGCGGCGGCATGTTAGTTGCCATTCCAACAGCTATTCCAGAAGCGCCATTCACTAGTAATCCAGGTATACGTGTTGGCAACACAGTTGGCTCTTGAAGGGTATCATCAAAATTTAATTTATGATCTACGGTATCTTTATCAATATCTGCTAGCATATCTTCAGATATCTTTCGCATTCTCGCTTCTGTATAACGCATGGCAGCCGGACTATCACCATCGATAGAACCAAAATTCCCTTGACCATCTACTAACATATAACGCAAACTCCATTCCTGAGCCATACGAACCATTGCATCATAAACAGAGGTGTCTCCATGGGGGTGGTATTTACCTAACACTTCTCCAACAATCCTTGCCGATTTTTTATGAGCAGTGTTAGACCTAACTCCAAGTTCATGCATCCCAAACAAGACCCTACGGTGCACAGGCTTAAGACCATCTCTAACATCTGGAAGTGCTCGAGACACTATTACTGACATCGAATAATCGATGTAAGCAGACTTCATTTCATCCTCAATATTAATAGGAATTACCTTTTCTCCTTCTATCATTTTTAAGCTGTATTTTCGTTCGTAATATAACCAAGCTAATATACTACTTTTGAAGTTATTATTATACTAATTTATGTGGCTTTTTTGACCCAATTTATCAACAATTTCAAGAGATAAATTCGTTAATAAATAGAGATGTAAAAATTTTGATTTTAATTAGTTTTTTGTATCATTTGTATAAATGAAAAATAAATTGGGAATAGTTCTTGATATACTCCCAATGAATATGTAAATTTAACAAAGATTTTTTTTTATGGATGATAATTTTTCCCCTAGAGTAAAGGATGTTATTTCTTTTAGTAAAGAAGAGGCGCTTCGTCTTGGTCATGATTTTATTGGTACAGAACACCTCATGCTCGGCCTTTTAAGAGATGGGAATGGGAAGGCGATAGACATTTTAAACTCTTTAGACATTGATTTAAGTCATTTAAGACGAAAGGTTGAAATCTTAAGCCCTGCCAATCCCAATATACTGATCACTTCCAATGAGAAAAAGAACCTTCATCTGACTCGTCAGGCCGAGCGGGCACTAAAAACAACCTTTTTAGAGGCTAAATTATTTCAAAGCAAAACGATAAATACCGCCCATTTACTTTTATGTGTTTTGAGAAATGAAAATGACCCCACTACAAAACTTTTAAATAAAATGAAAGTAAACTATGATAGTGTCAAAGAGCAATTTAAATATATGACCACAAGCGAGGATGATTTTATAGATAACCCAAAAGCTGAATCGTTTCCCAGTGAGGAAAATCCTAAGGAAGACAACAAAGACAGTTCTTTTGGACAAACAACAAGTCAAAAAGGCGCCAAAAAATCAAAAACCCCTGTTTTAGATAATTTTGGAAGAGACCTTACAGAAATGGCAGAGCAAGGAAAACTCGACCCTGTTGTTGGACGTGAAAAAGAAATTCAACGTGTGTCTCAAATACTCAGTCGAAGAAAGAAAAATAATCCGTTGCTTATTGGAGAGCCAGGCGTCGGCAAGTCGGCAATTGCTGAAGGATTAGCTATTCGAATTGTAAAGCGAAAAGTTTCGCGAATTCTTTTCAATAAACGTGTTGTTACATTAGACCTGGCTAGTATTGTTGCAGGTACAAAGTACCGTGGGCAATTTGAAGAACGTATTAAGGCCGTGATGAATGAATTGGAAAAAAACAACGATATCATTTTATTTATTGATGAGATTCACACCATTGTAGGCGCTGGTGGTGCTACCGGAAGCCTAGATGCCTCAAATATGTTTAAGCCTGCTCTGGCTCGTGGCGAACTGCAATGTGTTGGTGCAACTACTCTTGATGAGTATAGACAACACATTGAAAAAGATGGCGCTTTAGAGCGCCGTTTTCAAAAAGTAATTGTCGAACCAACTTCAATTATAGAAACAATCGAAATTTTAAATAACATTAAAAACAAATACGAAGAGCACCACAATGTAGAGTATACTGCGGAGGCTATCGATGCCTGCGTTAAGCTAACCAATCGATACATGACCGATCGTTTTTTACCAGATAAAGCAATTGACGCCTTAGACGAGGCAGGTTCAAGAGTTCACATTACAAACATAGATGTGCCGGATCAGATTGTTGAACTAGAAGCGCAACTTGAAGAGGTAAAAGCAACAAAAAATTCAGTTGTTAAAAAACAAAAATACGAAGAAGCTGCCAAGCTACGAGATGATGAGAAACGTTTAGAAAAAAGTCTTGCTGAAGCTCAAGAAAAGTGGGAGACAGAATCAAAACTAAACCGAATTATAGTCACTGAAAGTGATGTGTCTGAAGTGGTTTCTATGATGACAAGTATCCCCGTAAACCGAATTGCACAAAAGGAAAGCAATAAGCTCTCCAAACTTCCCGAGCTTATAAACGGAAAAGTAATTGGTCAAGACGAAGCTGTTTCAAAGGTTGTAAAAGCGATTCAGAGGAATCGTGCTGGTCTTAAAGACCCTAACAAGCCTATTGGATCATTTATCTTTTTAGGACAAACAGGCGTTGGTAAAACACAACTTGCAAAAGTACTTGCTAAGGAATTATTTGATAGTGAAGAAGCACTTGTCAGAATTGACATGAGCGAATACATGGAAAAATTTGCAATCTCAAGATTGGTTGGAGCACCTCCAGGCTATGTTGGTTACGAAGAAGGAGGTCAACTAACTGAAAAGATACGACGTAAACCCTATGCGGTTGTTCTTTTGGATGAAATAGAAAAAGCACATCCAGATGTTTTTAATATGTTACTTCAAGTCCTAGATGATGGGTTTTTAACAGACAGCTTAGGTCGAAAAATTGACTTTAGCAATACCATTATTATAATGACTTCTAATATCGGAGCACGTAAACTAAAAGATTTTGGTGCAGGGGTAGGTTTTGGAACCGCAGCTCAAAAATCTCAAGAAACTTCAAACGCAAAAAGTGTTATTGAAAATGCTCTCAAGAAAGCATTTGCTCCAGAATTTCTAAATAGAATAGACGATGTAGTTGTATTTAACAACCTAGAAAAAGAAGATATTGATAAAATTATTGATATTGAACTTAGTAAGCTACTTGCACGTATCTCAGACTTAGGATATACCCTCAAACTTAGTAAAAAAGCAAAAAGCTTTATTGCTGAGAAAGGATTTGATAAGCAATACGGAGCACGGCCGCTTAAACGAGCGATTCAAAAATATGTTGAAGACTCCCTAGCTGAAGAGATTATAAGGTCTAATGTACACGAAGGAGATGTAATCAACTTAGATGTTGGAAAAGACGACAGCAAATTAGAAATAAAAATAACTTCTAACAATAAGCAGGAAGAATCTTAAGAAATATAAAAGCCTCACAATGTGAGGCTTTTATATTGAAACTAGTTAAAAAGTAGTTCACTTTCAAGTGCTGTGTTTTGAATAAATTTTATAGATTTTTCGATGTCATCGTGAAGGATTCTATCCTCAGTAACTTTTGGAATTTCTAATCTAAAACTTGATATAAAGCTTTTCAGAAACGGAGAGGTGTTTTTAGTTCTAAAAAATAGGGCTTGTGAGGCATTCAATAATTCAATTGCCAAAATACGCTCAACATTTTCTATTATTTGATACGCTTGTACAGCAGCATTAGCTCCCATACTAACATGATCTTCCTGTCCATTAGAAGACACAATAGAATCTACACTCGCAGGAGTTGCTAGTTGCTTGTTTGCACTCACTATACTTGCAGCCGTATATTGAGGAATCATAAACCCGGAGTTTAAGCCTGACTTTTCAATCAAAAAAACCGGTAATTCTCTTAATCCTGAAACCAACTGATAGGTCCTTCTTTCAGAAATATTCCCAATTTCAGACATTGCTATTTTAAGAAAATCAAAACCAAATGCTAATGGCTGTCCATGAAAATTTCCTCCGGAAATAATCTTATCTTCATTTATAAAAATATTAGGATTATCAGTAACTGCATTTATTTCGGTTTCAAACGTATTTCGAACAAATGATAATGTGTCTTTTGTCGCTCCATGAACTTGAGCTATACATCGAAATGAATACGGATCTTGTACGTGTTTTTTTGGTTGAAGGATTAATTCACTTCCCTCCAAAAAACCTCGGATGCGCTCCGCAGTTTTAATCTGACCATTATGGGGGCGTACTAAATGTACTAGAGGATCAAACGGCTCTGGTCGACCATCATAAGCATCTAGAGAAAGACTGCCTATCAGATCTGCCATATAACTTAATTTGTAAGATTTCAATAAACAATGAACTCCATAAGCACTCATAAATTGAGTTCCATTTAGCATCGCTAAACCTTCCTTAGACTGCAATACTATCGGCTGCCATCCAAAGATGTCTAAAACTTCGGAAGCAAGTAACTTAGTCCCTTTATACCAAACCATCCCCTCTCCTAAAAGAGGCAAAGCCAAATGGGCTAAAGGGGAAAGATCTCCTGAAGCACCTAGTGAACCTTGGGTGAATATAACAGGTAAAATATCGTTGTTATAAAATGCCACTAATCGCTCCACAGTTTCTAAATGAATCCCACTATGTCCATAACTAAGAGACCTAATTTTTAATAGTAGCATTGTTTTAATAATTGACTCAGGAACAAATTCTCCTGTTCCACATGCATGAGAACGCACCAAGTTTTCTTGTAACTTGGTAAGGTTTTCAGAGTCAATTCTAACATCATACAAAGAACCAAAGCCCGTATTAATACCATAGATAGGATCTATTGTTCTTGCTATTTTTTCGTCTAAATAGTTTCGACAGCTAACAATGTTTTGTTTAACATCTTCTGAGAGTTGAATTTTAAGCCCTTCATAAATGAGACTGTTGAGTACAGGTAGGCTTAACGCTTGGGAGCTGATAGTATACATTTATATTAAGTTAGATTTCCTCAAAATTGAACATTCCGTAATAAATATGCAAGTAATTATTAATTTATTAATTAATAAAGATTAATGCCTTATTTTTGAGCTCATTTTAGCTGAATTATCATGAAATCTATAATAACTGTATTTTTAATTACCCTATTAGTTGGGTCTTGCTCAGAAATGCCAAAGGACTATGCAGCGGTTTCAGGTAAAATTTATAATCCAAATAAACTAAACAAAATAACACTTAGCAATAGAGCAGGTTACTCAAAAGAAATTAAAATCAATGAAGACGGAACCTTTAGCGATACTCTTAAAATTGAAGAAGGTATTTATCGTTTTTTTGATGGCCGTGAAATGGGAAATATCTTCCTTAAAAATAACAACTCCATATCATTCTCAGTAGATACTAGCGCTTTTGATGAGACTTTAAAGTTTGAGGGAGATGGTGCAGATAAAAGTAATTTTATAATCACTAACAATCTGCTTCAAGAAAAATTCCTTACTCAAGATTTATTGAATGCGACTGAAAATGAATTTTTAGAAACGTTTAAGGCTTTGAAAATTGCGTACCAAGCTTTAAAAGGTCAATACCCATTAATTGAAACTGCCTATTTTGAGGATCAAGACAAAGGATTTGAGTCTATGAAAAAAGCTTACTCAGATTATTTTAAAGGAAAAATCGAAATGAGAAAGCTTTTTGCAAAAGGAACTCCTTCCCCTACTTTTTCAGATTACGAAAATGATAACGGAAGTAAAAGTTCCTTAAGCGACTTTAGTGGTAAGTTTGTTTACATAGATGTTTGGGCAACTTGGTGTGGTCCTTGTAAGGCGGAAATCCCTTCCCTTAAAAAATTAGAATTACAATACAAGACCAAAAACATTGAGTTCATTAGTATTTCTGTGGATGACGCTAGACGTAGTGGCACAATGGAAAAAGCACATGAGTCTTGGAAAAATATGGTCAAGGAGAAACAACTAACTGGGACCCAATTATTTACTGGTAATGGCTGGAATACGGACTTCATTCAAGACTATAAAATCAATGCAATCCCTCGATTTCTACTCATAGACACAAAGGGTAATATTATTGATGCAGATGCACCTCGTCCTTCAAGCAAAAGATTGATTGAATTACTTAATGATCTTGGCGTTTAGAGAAAAGTGCTAAGCTGAAGATCATTGATACCTTCATGAGAAGCGTTAGCCACTACTTTTCCATTTTTCACAACTAGTAATTGTGGTGATTGATGAGTCACTACAAACTGTTCGGCTATCTGGCTAGAAATTTCCCTGTAGTTTAATAAATCTAAATAATGAGCCGTAAACTCATCTGAAGAATAAGTAAAGTGTGCTATAAAATCTGATAACACATATCTACTAATACTGCAGCGCGTAGAATGCTTGAAGATTAATTGAGGACGCGTAAAAGAGTCCGCTATTAAAACCTCTAAATTCAACTTAGACTGAATAGTAATCCCTGGCCATAAAGGCTCATTTTGTGTTTTAAACATTGAATCGAAAATCCCCATAGATGTTTATCTTTTTTTTTAAAGTTATTGAAAACTTATGCTATTTATTAGCAGGCTCAAAATTATACAATAACTCCTAGCTATCAAATACAAATTTTGCTTAATTTTGATGCCTAATGAAAAAGTCAGTCAACATACTAAATAAAAAAGCAAGATTTACATATGATCTATTAGATTCATATGTGGCAGGCATTGTACTGACAGGAACAGAAATAAAATCTATTCGTGAGAGTAAGGCCTCTATAGCAGAAAGTTTTTGTGAATTTAATTTAAGAGGAGAGCTATTTGTGATTAATATGACTATTCAAGAATATGACTTTGGAAATCACTATAACCATGCCCCTAAAGCAGAGCGCAAATTATTACTAAATAAAAAAGAGCTCAAAAAACTTGAAAAAGAAGTAAAAAACTCTGGACTTACAATCGTTCCCTTAAAGCTGTTTATAAACGACAAGGGGTTTGCCAAACTTAGAATTTCTTTAGCTAAAGGAAAAAAACTTTTTGATAAGCGGGAAACCATAAAAGACCGTGATAACAAACGGGACTTAGACCGTGTAAAAAAGAATTTCAAGTAATTCTTAAATGGTCTCCGTTTTACATGAAATAAATTGTAGTTAATTGTAACAACCTACAGATTTAGTCGTCTCATTTGTAACAACCCTTAATCTCAACTAAATGCGTTTATTGTTATTTTTTATTTTCTCTTCTTTATTTGTTTCTGCTCAGCTTAAAGGTAGCATTACAGACGTTGACAATAAACCCATCCCCTATGTTAATATATACATAGAAAACTCCTATACGGGAACCACCTCCAACGACAATGGGGATTATGTATTAGCCCTTTCCAAACCAGGCACTTATACAATTGTGTTTCAGTTTTTAGGCTATCAAACACAAACCAATTCTATTGACATCAAGCAATTTCCTTATAAGCTTAACATAACTTTATTGGAAGAAAACATATCTTTAAACGAAGTAGTTATTGATGCGAATGAAAACCCAGCAAATAGAATTGTACGAGCTGCCATTAAAAACCGTAAATCTCAGTTGGGAAAAATTAATTCATTTTCAGCAGACTTTTACTCTAAAGGCCTTATTCGCATCGATAGCCTACCAGAAAAATTTATGGGGAGAGAGATTAAGGCTGATTTCGGCTTGGACTCTACCCGTTCTGGAATTATCTATTTATCAGAAACGATTTCTAAAATAAAATACCAGAAACCAGATAAGCTTACAGAAAAGGTAATTGCTTCAAAAGTAAGTGGAGACTCAAACGGGTTTAGTTTTAATAGTGCCTTAGATGTTGATTATAATTTTTATAACAATACCGTTAAAATTAATTCAGCCATTATCTCCCCAATATCAGATTATGCTTTTAAGTACTACCGCTACAAGCTTGAAGGAGTTTTTTATGATGATCGCGGCAATTTGATAAATAAGATTAAAGTTATTCCACGACGTCAGAATGACCCTGTTTTTTCAGGGAGCATTTACATTGTTGAGGATCAATGGGCATTATTTGGATTAGAGCTACAAGTAAAGGGTAGTCAAATTCAAACACCAATTGCGGATTTAATCACTATTAAACAAAATTTGACCTATGATGAAAATGAGGATCACTGGGTTATTAGATCTCAAACGATTGGATTTAAATTTAGGTTTTTAGGGTTTAATGGAGATGGTAGTTTTGTTGCTAATTACTCTGATTATACTTTAAATCCTATGTTTGAGAAAGATGAATTTTCAAGTGAAATTTTAGCCTTTGAAGGAGAAGCTAATAAAAAAGATTCTAAATACTGGAATAAACTTAGACCGGTCCCATTAACAGATGAAGAGCTTAAAGATTATATAAAAAAAGACAGTATACAAACTCATAAAGCATCCAAAACATACCGTGATTCGGTTGACCTTGAAAATAATAAATTAAAAATTGGAAACTTACTGTCAGGATACTCCTATGAGCAATCTTTTGAAAATAAAAGAATTAGTATTAGCAGTCCATTAAGAGGAATAAACAGAAACACTATTCAAGGATACAATTCAAACTTAAAATTAAATTACTCCAAACGCTATGATGAATATAAAAAATATCTTTCGGTTGATGGCTTTATAAATTACAGTTTTGATACCGAAAAATTGAGAGGTGGACTAGGAGCGAGATATAAGTTTAATAACAATGATGATCTAACTGTTGGGCTTTTTGCAGGAATAAACGTGAAACAATTTAACCCTCAAGAACCTATCTCAAATTTTGTAAACTCCATCAGCACGTTTTTTTTTGAAAACAATTATATGAAGTTATATGAAAGTCGCTTTTTAAGAGCGAGGTATAGCCAAGAGTTATTTAATGGGTTTACAATTAACAGCACACTAAGTTTTGAAGACCGTAGAGCATTATTCAACACAAGTGAATACACAGCAGTTGAAGGCGAGAATCAAATCTATTCCAGTAACAACCCCTTAGATCCCTTAAACTATAATTCAGCACCCTTTGAGAATCATGAAATTATTAAGTTTAAATTAAATGGTTCCATTCGATTAGGACAAAAATACCTCAGCTACCCAGGGAGTAAGATTAATATCTCCAACCCCAAATACCCAAAACTTAACTTTAGTTTTGAAAAAGGAATGAGCGCAACTAATTCAGATTATAATTTTGAGCATTTGTCGATCGATTTAAATCAAAGTTTAGGTCTTGAGAACAAAGGAACCCTTCGCTATGCTATAGTCGCTGGAACCTTTTTTAATAACTCCAAACTAGCGTTTATGGACTTTAAGCACTTTGACGGAAACCAAACCCATATAAATCTAAAATCGAATTACTTAACATCTTTTAAAAACTTAGCTTATTATGATTTTAGCACCTCCAAAAACTATATGGAATACCATTTAGAACATAATTTTACTGGGTTCATTCTAGGAAAAATTCCTTTGATTAATAAACTTAATTATAATTTAATTGTTGGACTACACGGATTTGCTACAAAAGATCAAAAACCATACAAGGAATTCAGCTTAGGAATTGATAATATTGGCTGGGGAAAGTATCGTTTACTAAGATTTGATTACGTAAGGTCCTACAAATCTCAATTTATAAATGATGGGTTCTTATTTGGAATTAATTTCTAGTTTTTGTTTTCTAAAAGTGGTACAAACTTAAAATTTCCTAGTTCGTGTTTTTCAAACTCTTTGGTGCCTTTACGAATATAAAGTGTCATTATTTGATCCACATCTCCTACGGGGATTACCAACCTACCTCCTATTTTTAATTGGGACAATAATGGTTTTGGAACAAAAGGAGCTCCAGCAGTCACAATAATACGATCAAAAGGAGCTTCGTCCGGAAGGCCTTTATAGCCATCCCCAAAAATTAATCGTTTGGCTACATATCCGATTTTTGGTAAAAATTTACTTGTTTTTTTAAACAACTCAAGTTGTCGCTCTATGCTATAGACATGAGCACCAAGAACACACAAAACAGCGGCTTGATAGCCACTTCCCGTTCCGATTTCAAGAATCTTAGACTCCGGTCTTACTTCAAGTAATTCAGATTGAAACGCCACGGTATAAGGCTGTGAAATCGTCTGATTTGCAGCAATAGGAAATGCTTTGTCTTGGTATGCATGGTCCAAAAAACTTGAATCCATAAATAGGTGTCTGGGAATAGAGCCTATAGCATCTAAAACCGCCGAATTTGTAATGCCTTTTGAAACTAAAGTAGCCACCAATTGCTTACGTAATCCTTTATGTTTAAACGTATCTTTCAAAAAAATGATTGGGTATAAAAGTATTCTTTTTATTTAAAAGTAAAGATAAGTTAAACCCTCGCTTTTTTCAAGTTTTAAATTTGATAAGTCACTAAAAATATAAAAAATGTTCTAAAACAGAAAAATAGCAATTTGTTTTTTAATTTATTTAAAAGCCAATATTTGAAGAAAAATATAAAAAAACCATAGATTTACATAAATTCTATATTATGAAGCTAAAAGCAGGCGTTTTAGGCGCTGGACACTTGGGTAAAATTCATCTTAAACTACTTCAACAATCAGATAAATTTGATCTTGTAGGGTTTTATGACCCTGATGAAACTAATGGAAAAAAAGTCGAAAAAAAGTTTGGCTACCTCTATTATAGCTCACTAGAAGCCTTAATAGAAGCTGTTGATGTGGTAGATATTGTAACTCCAACTCTATCTCACTACACGTGCGCAATAAAAGCGATTACTAAAGGTAAACACGTTTTTATTGAAAAACCCATCACTAATACTGTTGAAGAAGCGGAGCACATCCGTATGTTAGTTTATGAAAATAACCTTAGAGGTCAAGTAGGACATGTAGAGCGTTTTAACCCAGCTTTTATAGCAATTAAAGACGAAATTAATTCTCCTATGTTTATAGAAACACATCGATTAGCTGAATTTAACCCACGAGGTACTGACGTCCCTGTAGTGTTAGATCTAATGATTCATGATATTGACATCATTTTAAGCATAGTTAATTCACCTGTCAAAAACATAAATGCAAGTGGAGTCTGTGTTATAAGTGAAACTCCGGACATTGCAAATGCTCGTATCGAATTTGAAAATGGCTGTGTAGCGAACCTTACAGCAAGTCGGATTTCTATGAAAAACATGCGTAAAAGCCGTTTTTTCCAAAAAGACGCCTATATAAGCGTCGATTTCTTGGAGAAACAAGTGGAGGTTGTAAAAATGAAAGATGCGCCAGAAAATATTGGAGATTTTGATATGGTATTGCAAAATGCAGAAGGTGTTAAGAAACAGATTTATTTTGAAACTCCTGAAATATCACCAAATAATGCTATTTTAGAAGAACTAGAAAGCTTTTCGGATGCTATAAATAATCAAACAAAACCAGTGGTCACGCTTAGGGATGGTACTGATGCTTTAAGGGTCGCTTATCAAATTATAGATTGTTTTTAAATAAGTACATATGAAAAATATTGCTGTTATTGGAGCAGGGGCTATGGGAAATGGAATCGCACATGCATTTGCACAATCAGGCTATAAAGTTCAGCTTGTTGATGTTAATAAAAAAGCACTCAACAAGGCACTTCTGACTATTTCAAAAAACCTAGACCGTATGGTTGCCAAAGGAAAAATAGAAGAAACCACAAAGGCTGAAACACTTTCAAACATATCTATCTTTACAGAACTTTCTGAAGGAGTTGAATATGCGAGTCTAGTGATTGAGGCTGCAACTGAAAATATTGATTTAAAACTTAAAATTTTTCGACAGCTAGATACAGCATGTTCTGAAGACACCATTTTAGCGACCAACACCTCTTCCATTTCAATTACTCAAATTGCTGCAGTAACCTCTCGCCCAGAGCAAGTGATTGGAATGCACTTTATGAATCCTGTTCCAATCATGCCATTGGTTGAAATCATAGCTGGGTATAGCACTTCTGAAGAGGTACTTAGTTTTACTAAAGACTTAACTGAAAAAATTGGTAAAACACCTGTAATTGTAAATGATTACCCTGGATTTGTAGCCAACCGAATACTGATACCAATGATAAATGAAGCCATTGAAACCTTATATTCAGGGGTTGCAGGAGTTCAGGAAATTGATACTATAATGAAACTTGGAATGGCCCATCCTATGGGTCCATTAGAATTGGCCGATTTTATTGGATTAGATGTTTGTTTATCTATTCTGGAAGTTATGTATGAAGGGTTTAAAAACCCAAAATACGCACCAAATCCTCTTTTGATAAATATGGTCCAAGCTGGAAAATATGGAATCAAATCTGGAGAAGGTTTTTATAATTACCAAGACAATCGAAAAGCGACTATTGTCGCATCACAATTTTCATAACCCCAGACTAACCTAAAATGACCTAAACTTAAATGGCAGAAATAGTACCTTTTAAAGCGATTCGTCCTTGCAAAAAACACCTTCAAAACTTTAGTTCTAAGTCCTACAAAAGCTATACAACTGAAGAACTTAAAAATACACTTCAAAAAAGTCCACTCTCATTTCTGAGCATTATTCATTTAAAGAAAAATTTAAGTAGAGTTCTTAAAAAACCAGAACGCTTTGAATTAGTGAAAAATAAATTTCGAGATTTAAAAACTAGAAAAGTATTAATAAAAGACTCCTCACCCGCTTTTTATATTTATGAAACAAGACAAGGTGACGGGCATTTATTCTGTGGTATTATTGCAGGGGCAAGTGTAAAAGACTACAACATTAACGTGATAAAAAAACACGAGGCAACTATTACAAAACGGGAATACTCCTTTAAAGAGTATTTAAAAGCGGTACGATTTAATGCAGCCCCTGTTTTACTAACATTTCCTGATGACCGAAATATTGAAAAGGGAATTGAAGCTGCAAAGATTAATGCCCAAGAAATAAACTCTTGGAGTAATGAAAATGAAACTCATAAAATCTGGTGTATAAATAATGCTAGCGATATTAATATTCTCACAAAGGCATTCGCTAATGTGCCCTCTTTATATATTGCTGACGGCCATCATCGTTCAGCATCATCAGCACTTTTAGCCAGTGAAATGGACATAAATCTATCAGCTAAAAAAGACAATGCCTACAACTATTTTTTAAGCTATTTAATTCCCGAGAAACAACTTAAGATTTATGATTACAACAGGCTAATTAAAAACTTAAATGGTTTAACCCCTAAAGCATTCTTAGATAAAATTAAACTTGTATTTGACGTTGAAGACAAAGGGGCTGATCCTTATTCAAGTTCTCTTAAAAATGAAATTTCGATGTATTTATCAGGAAGCTTTTATTCCTTATCTTTACACAAATCCATTCAAAATAACGCAACTGCAATAAGTCAACTTGACACTCAAATACTGCAATCACACCTACTAGAACCTATTTTAGGCATCAAGAACGAGAGAACTGATAAGCGAATTAGTTATATACATGGAAAGGACAGCATGGAACAAATTAAAACAGCTGTAGATCGTAGAGATCATGCCGTAGGGTTTGGACTTTTTCCCATTCAAACAGAAGAGCTAAAAGCAATTGCAGACTCTGGCGGTGTTATGCCTCCAAAAAGCACCTATATTTATCCAAAACTAAGAAGTGGAATTACTATATATGAATTTTAATGATGTCTATAAAAACTAAATTATCACAAATTAAAACACAGATTCCAGATCATGTAACTCTAGTGGCTGTTTCTAAAACAAAGCCAGTTGAAGATTTGATGCAGGCCTACGATTGTGGCCAACGTATTTTTGGAGAAAACAAAATTCAAGAAATGGCTGAGAAATACCAAGGGATGCCTAAGGACATACAATGGCATATGATTGGAAATGTGCAGAGAAATAAAGTCAAATACATGGCGTCATTTGTTGATTTAATTCATGGTGTTGATAGTTTAAAATTACTTAACGAAATCAACAAACAAGCGGAAAAACACCAACGAATTATTAACTGTTTAATACAACTTAAAATTGCACAAGAAGATACTAAATTTGGTATGTCTCTTGAAGATGCACACACATTAATAGCTTCTGAATCTTTTAAAAACTTAAAAAACGTAGCTGTTGTTGGAGTCATGGGAATGGCTAGCTTTACGGATAATACAATACAAATAGAAAAGGAATTTAAAACTCTTAAAGGCAACTTTGATAAACTAAAAGAAATAGCCTCTAATCTTAAAATTATATCTATGGGTATGAGCGGGGATTATACGTTGGCTATTGAAAGCGGGAGCACAATGGTTCGAGTTGGAAGTAGTATCTTTGGCACTAGAAATTAAACCTATTAAACCCCAATTATTTACGCTGTATTAGACATAGAGACCACCGGAGGAAAATTTAATGAAGAGGGCATTACAGAAATAGCTATCTACAAATTTGATGGCCATAATATTGTTGATCAATTTATCAGTTTAGTTAATCCCGAACGCGATATTCAGCCTTTTGTAGTTAACCTTACAGGAATTAATAGTAAGATGCTAAGGTCGGCTCCAAAATTTTATGAAATAGCCAAGCGTATCGTAGAGATCACAGAAGGATGTGTAATAGTCGCCCACAATGCTCAATTTGATAATCGAATCTTAAAAACTGAATTTAAACGACTCGGATTCAGTTTTGAGCGTGAGAACCTGTGTACTGTAGAGCTTTCAAAAGAGTTAATTCCAGACCTTCCTTCGTATAGCTTAGGAAAACTAGTTCGCTCACTAGGAATACCCGTCAGTGACCGACATCGTGCCGCTGGAGATGCGACAGCCACCGTCAAACTTTTTAAAATCCTACTTGATAAAGATGTTGAAAAAACAATCATAAAAGCAGCTATTCGATTAGACCCCAAACATCAAATGGAACCCAAGCTGACTGACATTATTTCTAAGCTGCCTCCAGTTACAGGAGTTTATTACGTCCATAAGTCTGATGGTGAAATTGTTTATATTGGCAAAAGTAAAAACATTAAAAGCAGAATTAGCCAACACTTTACAGGGCAAACCACTAAATCAAGGAAAATTCAGTTAGAAGTTTCTACGGTCTCATATGACGAAACTGGAAGTGAATTAGTTGCACTTTTAAAAGAAAGTGAAGAAATTAAACGGAACAAACCCAAATTTAACCGGGCCCTTAGACGAACCATATTCACGCATGGGTTGTTTAGTTTTCAAGACGCTAACGGGTATGTAAATTTAAAAATTGATCGAATAAAAGGAAATCAAAAACCCATTACAACTTTTTCCAACAATGATAGTGGTAAAAGCTTTTTGATTAAAATTGTTGAAAAGAATAAACTATGCCAAAAATTATGTGGGCTATACAAAACAGAAGAAGCCTGTTTTGGATACAATATAAAAACTTGTGCTGGCGCCTGTATTTTAGAAGAATCAAGTGAAATTTATAACAAAAGAGTTTTAAATCTTATTGAGTCTAACACCTTCAAGGATCAAAACATGATTCTTGTTGATTATGGGCGTGAAGTCGATGAGAGGAGTGTAATACTTATTGAAAATGGAGTATTTAAAGGCTATGCTTATTTTAACTTAAACTTTCAAATTAACACTACAGAAGTTTTAAAGTCTATCCTTACTCCTATGGAACATAATAAGGACGCGCAACATATAATTCAGAGTTTTATGCGGCGACATAAACGATTAAAAATAATAAAACTAAAAAACTGATTCTGTTCTATTTGTTGAATAAAAACTTTAATAAAATGGACATTCAGTACTTTATTATTTAATCAATCATTTATTCATTGTGTTAATTATCTTAAACATAGCAAAGATGTTCATATTTAAAAAAATGTTTCATTGATTAAAAATATTTAATTAACTTCACAATTGAGATTATATCTTAATAAAATAGATAATGAAGTTTTTAATAAAATTAGTGTATGTTACCCTTATTTTAACTCCAATATTTGGGAATACACAAGGAATTAGCTTTACCTCTAGTGAAAGTCCTATAGTCGAAAGAACTTCTTACAATGTATTTGTACACGATCAACCAAAATTTTCAGGTAATTTCAATATTGAGTTTGATTTATCCATTATAGATTCAAAAATATTTGGATACGTTTTAAATATAAAAGATAAAAATAATCCGATCTCGTATTCATTAGCATATATAAATAGTGTTGGTGGTGCTGGTGAACTTAGACTAAATTTAGATGGAGTTAAAAAACTACTTTCAATTCCTCTACAAAAAGAACTTATCGGTTCTAGAAAATGGATAAAAATAGCATTAAATTTCAATTCATCATCAGAAGAAATTACTCTTTCAGTAAATGATAAAATGCACTCATCCATCGAAAATGAATTTAATAATATGATTATTCCTGAAATACACTTTGGAAAACACGGAAGTGTCATAGATGTTCCTTTAATGGCTATTAAAAATCTAGTCATTACTAATAGAAACAACAAAAATGTATTTAATTTCAATGAAAGTGATGGAAATAATGTTTATGATTCTAAGGGAGATCTTTATGGAGATGTTGACCATCCGAATTGGTTAATCACGGAGTCTTATCACTGGAAATTAATAAGCACAGAGTCATTTGATCAGGTAACTTCTATAACTTTTGATGAAAATAACAATAGATTTATTTATCAAAATTCAGACTCTTTGAGTTTTTATGATCATGTAACTAAAAAAAATGTATTTTTTAGTTACAAAGATACTTTACCAGTGCCTATGCGGCTTGGAACTAGCTTCTTAAATACCAATGAAAATAAATTATATGTTTATGAATTATATGATGTACCAGATGGAGGATCGACAATTGCATCAATAAATTTAGAAAATCCAGAATATTGGTCTAAGAATAGTTCAGTTGAGCTATCTCAACAAAGACATCACCACAATGGAATATTTAATACTAGCTCGAATAAGTATATAATCTTCGGAGGTTATGGTAACCAAAGATATACTAATTCCTTCAACTCATACGACATCAAAAAAAACAAATGGGAATCAGTATCATTTACCGGTGACAAAATATCTCCAAGATTTTTTTCTGGAATGACTCAAATTGGCGCTAAAAACGTTTTATTATTTGGAGGGCAAGGAAATAAGACTGGAGAACAAAGTATTGGTAAAACATATTATTATGACTGTTACATGGTTAATTTGGAAACAAAGATAATACAGAAGCTTTGGGATGTTAAACAAGAAAATATAAAAATGGTATCATCCAGAAATATCGTTCTTAACAAAGACTTATCTTCATTTTACACTCTTGGCTATTCAGAGTATATTCCTTCTACATTTTTACAATTATATAATTATTCCATTAAGGATGGTAGCTACAAAATATTTGGAGATTCAATTCCTATGGTCTCAGAAAAGATTCGAACTAATGCAAATTTATATCTAAACAAGTCCACAAATCAGTTTTTTTGTACTACTCAAGAATTTGAAGAGGATGGGTCAAATAAAATTAATATCTATTCATTAAATGGGCAGCCCGTATCAAAAGAAAATGTGTACAACATTGAAAAAAAAACAAAGTCTAAAATTGTTTTGATATTTATTGTTCTCCTATTAATGTCAGGTATCTTGTACTACTTAAAGTATTTAAATAAAATACGAAACAAGAAAAAAGACATCTTCCAAGTTCAAGTTCAAAATATATTAAAGCCTCAGGGTAGCACAAAAACATTAGAAATTAAAGCTAACTCTACTTATTTATTTGGTAGTTTTAGAATGTATGATAGAAATAAAAAAGATATTTCTTACCTGTTTAGCCCAAAAATAAGACAGTTATTTTTATTATTACTTTTTAGTAGTCGACAAAATGAAGTCCCAGGGTTAACATCCGAAAGAATTCACTCTACGCTTTGGCCAGAAAGCACCCCACAAAAAGCTAAAAACTTAAAGAATGTAATCATTAGTCAATTAAGGAATATCTTAAAGGATTTAGATGGATTAGAACTCATTTACTCCAAAGGTCGATTTTTTATGGAATTAGGAGATGAATTTTATTGTGATTATTTTAATTTCTCAATTCAATTAGATTGTTTAAGAGATGACTTACTAGATTACAGCTCTTTGAATGAACTGACTAACTTGATTAGTCCAGGAAAATTTCTATCGTCAATTAATGATGAATGCTTTGATAAAATAAAGAAAAACTTTGAATATGAAATATTAAAAATCCTTCCAAACCAATTGAAGCGTTCGTATGCAAATAAAGACTACACACATATCATCGCGCTAACAGAAATATTATTTAATATTGATTCATTAAATGAAATAGCCTTTTACTATCGTATCCATACGCTTCACAATATGGGTTTGATTTTAAAGTCAAAAAAACAGTTTAATGATTATATTATAAGGTATAATAAAATAATGGGAGATAACTATCCAAGTACTTATAAAGATGTTATTAAACAAATTCCAGATGAATTAATTTAAGTGCTAGCGGACTTACAGATTTTTATTTTCTTAATATTAATTATTTAATATTTATGCTTGTCATCTTGGATATACTTCCTGAAGAATTACCTACATAAACCATATAATCTCCTAGTTCTAGATTCCAATTAGATATTGATTCGTCGTAAAAAGATAAATCAGAAATATTTATAGTGATGATTTCGGTTGTTTGGTTTCCTGCTGCTAGATGTGTTTTTTTGAACCCTTTAAGCTCTTTTAAAGCTCTCGGAATTTTCGAGTTTGACTTACCAATATATACCTGAACAACTTCTGCCCCTTCCCTTCTCCCAGTATTTGTTAATTTATATGATAAAATTATACTATCCGAGGCTGTGTAGAACTTTTTATTTGACTTAATCTCTGATATTTCAAATGTGGTGTAAGACAATCCATGTCCGAATGAAAATAATGGTTTAATATTTTTAGTATCGTGCCATCTATACCCAACCAAAATATCATCTTTGTAGATTTGTGTTTCACCGTCACCAGGATAAGATAATTCACCAAAAAAATGAGCTGAATTATCATTTAGTTTAACAGGAAACGAAAATGGAAGTTTTCCAGATGGGTTCGAATCACCACTAATAATATCTGCAATTGCATTACCAGCTTCACTCCCTAAATACCATGTTTGCAAAACAGCCTTAACCTTTAAAATCCACGGCATGCTAACAGCATTTCCACCTACTAATACGACCCCAATGTTAGGATTCACTTTTTGCAACTCACCTATTAAGTAATCTTGATTATATGGAAGCTTTAGTTCCTTGCGATCTTCAGCTTCACAATCTTGACCTCTATTTTTATTGAGTCCGCCAACAAAAAGTACTACATCCGCCTGAGTTGCTTTTTCTATAGCATCACTAATAAGCAGCTTAGGATCTTGGTCTGAGTTTTCTGAGGTGTATCCTTTTGAAAAAATTATAGAGGCATTTTTAAAACGTTTTTTTAAACCTTCTAGAGGAGATACTTCATAATTAGCTTTTAACTCAGAAGAGCCACCCCCAGTAGTCATAGACTTTATCGCATTTTCACCAATCAAAGCAATCGTTAATTTCTTATCTGGATTTAAAGGGAAAAAATTAGCTCTATTTTTCAAAAGAACAATACCTTCTGTGGCTACTTGACGAGCAACATGACTATGTTCAACATTATTTATTTTTCCTAACGGGCGACCTAAATCTAAAGTCGTACGCATCATCAAACAGAGAATTCTTCGCACTTTATCATCTAAAACACGCTCATCAATTTCTCTACTTTTTACCAATTCCAAGAAAGATGAACCAAGAAAGTTAGCGTCAAATGCCTGTCTAGTTGGGGTTTTCGTGTCTATTGGAGACCCCATTTCTATATCAAGTCCATTTAAAGCTGCTTCTTTAGTATTGTGTGTGCCACCCCAGTCAGAGATGACAACCCCATCAAAATTCCAGTCAGTCTTAAGAATTTTATTTAAAAGAAGTTCGTGATGACTACAATGCTGCCCCCTAAATTGATTATATGCACCCATTATAGACCATGTCTCTCCTAGCTTTACAGCAGCCTTAAAAGCAGGTAAATAGATCTCATTCAACGCCCGATCACTTACCTGAACATTAATATGATTCCTCCATAATTCCTGATTATTTAATGCAAAGTGTTTAACGCAAGCTGCAACTCCATTTGTTTGTACACCTTTGATATATGGCACTACCATTATAGAAGCTAAATAGGGATCTTCTCCCATGTATTCAAAATTTCGTCCGTTAAGTGGTGTGCGATAAATATTAACTCCTGGTCCTAGTAAAATATCTTTTTTTCTGTAGCGCGCTTCTTCTCCAATACTAGTTCCATATTGATTTGACAGAAAAGGATTAAAGGTTGCAGCAAGACAAGTTAACGCAGGGAAAGCAGTTATATAATCATTTGTCCAACCTGAGTAATCCCAGTTAGACCAATTGATTTCTGCTCTAATTCCATGTGGACCATCCGACATCCACAATTCAGGAATTCCTAATCGAGGGACACCTGGTGAACTAAATTGAGACTGTGCATGACACATGGAAACCTTTTCTTTAAGGGTCAGTAAAGATAGAATACTATCTATTTTAAAATCTTTAATTTCTTGTGAAAAAGAAAGAGAATTAATGAATATAAAAAAAAGTAATAAATTTAATTTATTAATCATGTGAAGCTTTTTAAATTAACAGCAGCAGTATTAATCTTGACTGACTGAGTATGGCTTTGAAGATTGATCAGTACCTAAGTTCATATTAGGCTCGGAACTCATTTCTGTAGTAAAAACAGAACCATTCATAATATCTTTGTAAGTGATATAATTTTTAGTATATGACGACTTGTTTTTGTAAATCCCGTTGATATATATGTTTTTATTGGAATTATTTGGTGCTTTTATTTCAAACGTATTTCCATTTTGAAGATGTAATTTTACATTTTTGAATAACGGACTCCCAATTGCATATTGACCTGTCCCAGGGGTAACTGGATAAAAACCTATCGCTGAAAATACATACCAGGCAGAGGTTTGTCCATTATCTTCATCGCCACATAGGCCGTCCGGAGCAGATGAATATAGTTTATCCATGATTTCTCTTGCGCGAATTTGTGTTTTCCATGGTTGTTCAAGCCAATTATATAGATAAATAGCATGCTGAATAGGTTGATTCCCATGTGCATATTGTCCCATATCGCCCACTAGCATTTCAGTAATTTCATGAATTTGTTGGCCGTAATATGAATCGTTGAATGTTGGTGCAGCTGTAAAGACCTCATCCAAACGATTACGCATTTTTACAATACCTCCAAAAGAGTCTGCCAATCCAATTGGATCATGGAATACACACCAAGTCCAATGCCATGATGAACCCTCAGTGAAAGCATCTCCCCATTTGTCTGGTGTAAATGTTTTAGCCCAAGTTCCGTCTTTATTCTTGCCCCGCATAAATCCAATCTCTGGATCAAACAAATTAGTGTAGTTTAAACTTCTATTCCTATATAAATCAATCTCTATTTTAGGCTTATTCAAAGCAACTCCGAGTTCGGCTATACTCCAATCTGCAAAGGCATACTCTAGGGTTCGTGCGGCATTTTCATTCACTCCTACATCATAAGGAATATAGCCTAAATCGTTATAATATTCTGCACCATATCGACCTACAGAACTTACAGGGCCTACACTTTTGCTGTTTTTTATAATTGCCTCGTAAAGCGTTTCAATGTCATAGCCACGAATCCCTCTTAAATAGGCATCGGCTATATTAATGGCAGAGTTGGACCCAACCATGCAATCTCTATGTCCAGGACTTGCCCATTCTGGCAACCAACCGCTTTCATTATACGTATTAACTAATCCTTGCATTAACTGGCTAGTATAGTCTGGATACATGATTGTGAAAAATGGAAATACAGCTCTAAAAGTATCCCAAAAGCCATTATCTGTAAACATATACCCTGGAAGCACCTCACCACTATATGGACTGTAATGAACAATTTCATTAGCAGCGTTAAGCTCATAAAACTTTCTTGGAAACAATAAGACTCTATATAGCGCTGTATAAAATGTTTTGTATTGCTCAACAGTGCCTCCTCCAACTTCTATTCTACCCAATTCTTTATTCCACAGAGATGCAGCTTTTGTTTTTGTTTGATCAAAGTTATCAGTACCAATTTCCCTTTTTAAGTTTAATTCTGCTTGTTCTAAACTAATAAAGGAGGACGCTACTTTTGCTGTTATCTTTTCGTTGTTTAACGTTTTAAAAGTTAACACGGCCCCTGCATGATAGCCTTCTGCACTTAAAGCCTGAGTTAACCTACTGTTATCAACTTTAGAATTTTTACTGGTTACCCATGTTTGTGAGTCTTCAAAATCTTTATCAAAATAAATTACAAAATAATTGTGAAAGTTTTGGGGAACACCTCCAGAATTATTGCGACAGTAACCTACTATTTTGCGTTCTTCAGGGAACACTTTCACCATAGATCCCTTAAAAAAGCCATCAACTAACACATGAGCATTGTCTGTTTTAGGAAATGTAAATTGAAACTGTGCTCCTCGTTCAGTTGGAACTATTTCAGTTGTGACATCATAGTCTGCTAAATATACCTTGTAGTAATGTGGCTTGCTAATTTCTGCTTTATGTGAAAACCATGAAGCACGTTTGTCTTCGTTTATTTCAAGTTTTCCAGTCTCAGGAAACAAAGAAAAAGCTGCATAATCATTAATCCAAGGACTTGGTTGATGTGTTTGCTTGAAGCCTCTAATTTTATACGCGTTGTAAGTGTACCCCCATCCATTGCCCATTTCACCCGTTTGAGGAGTCCAAAAATTCATACCCCAAGGAGTTGCAATTGCAGGATAAGTATTTCCATTAGACAGTTCAAAAGCGGAGTCAGAGCCAACTAAAGGATTTACAAAATCTACAAGGCTCACGGAATTGTTAGAATCAGCTTGACTATAAACTTCCGTAGAAGTAAATACATAAAAACAGATTAAGATTCTTAAAATTTTCATTTACTTTATTTATTAATTTAGAGACGTGACTCTGATTGATAATTGAACTTAGTTAAAACTAGGAGGCTCTGTGTTTTCTCCCCACGATTTATTTGGAGTATTGGAAGACTCGAAATCTATGGTACCCCCATTGTTAATTAAATCCCAATCGACCCAAGTAGACATATATTGCTTTCCATTAATTTTTAAGGACTTAATGTAATAGTTTTCAGTAGAACCACCATTAATAGTTAATATTCCTTTAGGCAAATTTACTGTTACTTTTTCAAATTGAGGAAGGCTAACAGAAAACCCTGCCACTCCAGGTATCATTGGATAAATTCCTACAGAAGCAAATACATACCATGCACCCATTGTTCCTAAGTCATCATTTCCAGGAAGTCCTGTTGGTTCACTAGTATACATCTCATTAAAAACTCTGTGAATAACTTCAGATGTCTTGAAGGGGCTATCCGTCCAATTATAGATCCATGGTGCTTGGAAGTCGGGCTCGTTTCCAGCAGCAAACCAATCATCATCATATGAGGCATCCAAACGCTCAAAGAATGTATTAAGTCGTTTTACAGCTGACTTAGACCCTCCAAGAGTATCAATTAATCCTTTTAAGTTATAGGGAACCATCCAAAAATAATTCTTGTGGGTTGCTTCTCTCCAGTCATGTTCAATATCTTTCCACTTACCACTAGGATATCTAGAATTCAACCATTTAATTTTAGGGTTATAAATATTTTTCCAATTCTGGGACCTATTTATGAAATAAGAGGCATCCTCTTTATTATTTAAAGCTTGGAGTGCAAATTGTCCGATAGCAAAGTCAGATGAAGTATATTCCAGCATCATTGATGCAAAGGTATGACCATCTCTCATGTATTCAGTCAAATAGGGTCGGATTTCTTGATCCTGAGAACGTATAAAAGGTACAGTAGCACCTCGTTTCATGTACTCATAAGCTTTGTGTAAGTCAAAATTAGTGGCACCAAAAGCATAAGAATTTGAAATAAGTGTTGGTGTGGGGTCACCTTGCATAATCCCTGTCTCAATATTTGCTAAAATCCAACGTCCATACCCCCCACTTTGATCTGCAAAATCAACTAAAGACTGCATCATTTCACTGCTCTGTTCAGGATATAACATGGCAACTAACTGTGCCTGTGTACGATAAGTATCCCAAACACTAAAAGAACTGTATTGATCATCTAATTTTGTCTTGTGAACTTTAAAATCAGCGCCCATATATTGCCCATTTACGTCGCTTACAATGTTAGGGTGGATCAGAGAGTGGTATAAATGGGTGTAAAATTGTGTTTTACGGTCAGCATTTGGTGAAACGATTGAAATTTTTGACAAGCATATGTCCCAAGCGTACTCTGCATTTTTTTTGTAAGCACTAAAACCACCATCAATAATGCTAGCTTTCAAGTTTTCTTTAGCATTTTCTATTGAAACGTAAGAAATTGCTATGCGATAATTGACCTCACTAATTTCTGTCGTATCAAATGAAAAGTAGGCTCCAGAATCTTTTCCAGATGCTAGACTTAACTCTTCAGATAATACATTTTTATCCCAAGTTCCACTAGAGGAAAAAGATCTGTCAAATTCGGCCACAAAATACAGCTTATAATTTGTAGAGGAGCCACAAAAATCACCTCCCTCTGCAAAGCCTTCACAACTTGAATTCGAAGTAATATTAATCATTGCATTGGTAACTTCAGTAGAACTAACCCCAGAACCAATTAAAACTGTGCCTACTTTTGATGTTTCATCAAACTTAAAATTCGCTAATCCTGAACGTTTACTAACTGTTAGGTTAGCAGTTGTACGGTCGGGCATTTCAACAGACAAAAATCCTGCATGAGATTCATTTATTGATTTATATTTATTAAAACTATCCATTTTATTAGGAGAAACTTTGAGGGAACCAGATATTGGTAATACAGGGAAATTCCCCATGTGCGGACATCCTGCTCCGCTTAGCTGATTGATTACAAAACCCTTCTGAGGAGAAAAAAAACTGGGAGTAAACTGAACCATTCCAAAGGGGTAAGTTGCTCCAATAAAATTATAACCACATCCCAATCCACTACCTTGAGAACCAATTTGTGGGTCGACAACTTTAGATAGTTGCTGAGCAGTAACCGAGAAATTAACAAAAATCAGAAATAACAAAATAAAAAACCTTGCTATACTTTTAGAAATATTTAAGATTTTAAATATGAATTTAAAAATTGGAGTCATTAAATTTATATAATTATTCATGTATGAATTTTAAGAAGAAATAAAACTTTTATAGTTTAATAATTAAAATTATTAAATATAGTAGTATCTGATTAAGTCAGAGATTAATTGTCGATTAATGGTAGATTAAGTTTTAATTTAATTAATTAATTAAATTAAATTAAAACTTGAGTTTAAAAAGTTGTTTTTTGGA
>JABAZC010000038.1:33330-40244 GCA_018608625.1 Flavobacteriaceae bacterium
TTAATTAATTAATTAAATTAAATTAAAACTTGAGTTTAAAAAGTTGTTTTTTGGAGCTTATAAAACTGAAAATAATAATGATTAAATTAATATATCCTTGTTCACTATCTATTAAAAGATTAATAATTAATCAAATAAAGGAACAAAAAAATAGTATTTTTGATGTATGTCAATAAAATATAAACTAAAAAACTGGAAAGAGAAAGTTCATGAAGTTATTTATGAAGCAGACACCCCAGCTGGTAAATTATTTGATGTCATCTTGTTATTAGTTATACTTTTAAGCATTCTTCTAGTGATGTTAGAAAGTATTGAAAGTATCGGCACAAAATACGCTTATATTTTAAATGTTGCAGAGTGGGTCATTACTATATTATTTTCCATAGAATACATAGCGCGAATCATTTCAGTTGAAAAACCAAAAACATATGTTTTTAGTTTTTATGGAATCATTGACCTTCTATCTACAATTCCTAAATACATCTCTCTTTTTGTTTTAGGAACACACTCATTAGTAGCGCTTAGAGCCCTGAGGTTGTTACGTGTATTTAGAATCTTAAAACTCACACGGTTTATTGGCGAAAGTGCCAATTTTGGGAAAGCACTTAAACGAAGTCGGGCCAAAATAGCAGTATTCATCTCCTTTGTAATCGTCCTTTGTATCATTCTTGGCACAGTCATGTACCTAGTCGAAAGTAATGAAGGGAGTGGTTTTACAAGCATACCTAGAAGTGTATATTGGGCTATTGTTACACTAACTACAGTTGGATATGGAGATATTGCACCAATCACAGCTCTTGGACAATTTATTGCCTCATTAATTATGATATTGGGATATGGAATTATAGCCATTCCGACAGGCATTGTTACTTCTGAAATGTCCAAGTCTGAAAAAGAATTGATTCCTAATAATACTCAAAACTGTGCTAATTGCAATGAAGATTATCACCAAGATAATGCAGAGTTTTGTCATAAGTGTGGTAACAAAATTAATCATGGATAAGCACCTTATTTCAATTGTAGGACCAACAGGGATAGGAAAAACGAGTCTAAGTTTAAAACTAGCTTCTTATTTTGATACCGAAATTATTTCTGCAGATTCTCGCCAGTTTTATAAAGAAATCCCTATTGGAACTGCAGCACCTACAACCTCTGAGCTAAGTTTGGTAAAGCACTATTTCATTCATCATAAATCTATTAAAGATCCTTACAACGTAGGCACATTTGAAAAAGAGGCTATCGAACAAATAAGACAATGTCATTTATTAAACCCAATGGTTATCATGGTTGGGGGGTCCGGGTTATACGTCAATGCCATCCTGGAAGGGTTAGATGAATTTCCAATAGTTGATTCCGAAATAAGAAATAAACTTAATCAAGAATTAATAACTAGTGGAATCGAAATACTACAAAAAGAATTAAAAGAATCAGACCCTATAAGTTATGATAGTATCGAACTAAAAAACCCCCAAAGAATAATTAGAGCGTTAGAAATTTGCAGAGGCACAAAGCAGCCTTATTCGTCATTCTTGAAAAATAAAAAAATACAACGAGGTTTTAAAACAATTTCAATTGGGTTAAAAGCAGAGCGGTCATTAATTTATGAACGCATAGACAGCAGAGTAGATAATATGATTAGAAATGGTTTATTGGAAGAAGCCAAGTCTGTATTTGAATACAGAACTCTAAATGCATTAAACACTGTTGGCTACAAAGAATTGTTTAAATATTTTGATGGAACATGGACGCTAGAATTGGCTATTTCAGAAATCAAAAAGAATACCAGAAGGTTTGCCAAACGGCAATTGACGTGGTTTGATAAGGATGAAAAAACACATTGGTTTGAATATAACACAGACCCCGAAAATATAGTAAACTATTTAAACAAAGAGTTAAAAAAAACCAGCTAATGGCTGGTTTTTTTCTATTAAGGATTAACTACTAATCGAAACCCTTCTCCGTGAATATTGAGAATTTCAACTTTAGGATCTAACTTTAAATACTTTCTTAACTTTGCAATATAAACATCCATACTTCGAGATGTAAAATAGTTATCATCTCTCCATATTTTTGTTAAAGCAATTTCACGAGGCATCAAATCATTTTCATGCAGAATTAACAAACGGAGTAATTCATTTTCTTTAGGGGATAATTTAGCGGGCTTACCAGAGTTATGAGATAAAAATCTGAGTTTGGAATTAAGACTAAATTCTCCAATAGTAAATTCAAATTGCTTACTATCCGCAAGGCTGTCAACCGATTTACGTTGTATAATTGCTTTGATCTTCACTAGAAGCACTTCGCTATCAAAGGGTTTATTGAGATAATCATCTGCACCTACTTTATACCCTTTTAAAACGTCTTCTTTGAGCGCTTTTGCTGTAAGGAATATAATAGGAATTTCAGTATTCTTTTCTCGAATTTCTTTAGCGAGAGTAAAACCATCTTTGTAGGGCATCATAACATCCAATATACACAAATGAAAGTCTGATTTTTTAAACTTCTCAAATCCTTCCATACCATTTTTGGCATGTGTTACTTCGTAGCCGTTGAGTGATAAATACTCCTTAAGAACTGTTCCAAAATTTGGATCATCTTCTACTAATAATATTTTTTTTAAGCTTTCTTCCATAGTATTATGCTATTAGTGGTAATTTTATAATAAAAGTACTTCCTTTGCCTTTTTCACTTTCGACAGAAACAATACCTTGATGATTATCTACAATACGTTTTACATTTGACAATCCAAGACCATGTCCTTTTACATTATGGACATTTCCAGTATGTTCTCTATAAAACTCTTCAAATATACGTTTTTGGACGGCTTTATTCATACCCTTCCCTTGATCTTTTATGCTTAATAAAATGTTGTTACCAACATTTTCAGTATAGATATCAATTTGTGGAGACTCGTTTGAGTACTTTACAGCATTATCTAAAACATTAACAATCACATTTGTGAAATATGTTTGATTGGCTAAAACAGATGATTTAACCGCATTAAAATGTGTTTTGATGTAGCCCTTTCGGTCTTCTACAATGAGTTCTACATGAGTAATGGCATCCTCAATTAAATCATGAAGCTTATAACGATCTTTACTGATATTAAGCTGTTTCTTTTGAAGTTGTGAAATACGTAGAACGTTTTCAACTTGAGCATTCATACGTTTATTTTCTTCTTTAATCATTTGAAGGTAACGCAATACTTTTTCTTTATCGCTAATAATTTTAGGATTTCTAATAGCATCTAATGCTAAATTAATTGTAGCAATAGGTGTTTTAAACTCGTGTGTCATATTGTTAATGAAATCTGATTTCATTTGAGAGATCTTCCGTTGTTTGATTAGTTGGTAAAGAGCGCTTGTGTAAGCAATAATTATGATAAGGGTGAATAACATAGCTAAAAGTGTAACTCCAATTATAGAGGATACGATGAATTTTTTTCGTTCTGGAAAATTAATAAATAGCATGAAATCGCTTTCATCATTATCATCTAAAAATATTGGGACTCCAAGCAATGGGATCAAAGATTGATCAAAGTTATTTGATTGAATTTTAGTACCTATATTATTGTGGAAAATTGCAAATTCAAAGTCAATATCAATATTATCTTCTTTTAACTTTTTACTTAACAGGTTTTTAATATCAAAGGATGTTACCCTTTGGTGAATTGGTGTATTTTTTATTTCAGATTTATATTGCGTTTCAAAGGTTGCCTTTTGTAATTTGTCCATATTAAGGACCTTTTCAAAAGACTGTTCATTTGAAGTAACCATATCTCCGGCAAAAACATTATTGTCGTATATTTTAGTTGTTGTTTTTCCTTTAAAATTACTTAGGTCTAAACTATCTACATTAAGATCTATAAGAGAAGGAACTTTGAAATTTTCTTCTAGTATTCCTGTATTATAAACAATTATTTGATTGGTTGTATTATCTTGTTTGTAAACTGTAATGTTCCGGATGGCAGTGGTGTCTGGATCTCTCCCCTCTGAAATTATTTTATTTAAGGCTTTGACATACTTTTTATATTCATTGTCCGCTAATTGAGTGGTAGTGTAATTCAATGCTTTTTTAACATTAAAAGAAAATTGTCCCTCTTTGGTTTCTAGAGAATTATTTATAAAATAAGCCTGAAGGAAAATGATTCCTATCAGAGAAAGGCTCATTAAAATAACCAGTAAAGTGAATAATTTTTTATTCATATTTCAAAATTATGATTTTAAACTATGTTAAAACCTCTTTTAACCTTAGCTTAACAAAAATGTTAATTTATAATGGATTAATTATTTTGTTAAGAATTATTTTGTGCAAAATTAGAACTTCAGACTCAGTAGTTGCAATTAAATTATTGTGAATAATAAAATCAGAAAATTTAATTTTGTCAGCATCGGGCAATTGATTGCGAATAATTGAATAAACATCGCTTTCAGACTTCCCATCTCTTTGAACAACTCGTTGAACTCGGTCTTTTAAAGGAGCTACTACTGAGATGATATAATCAAAGTTATTTTGAGAGTTCATTTCAAACAAGATCGCAACCTCTTTTATGACGTAGACAGATTTTTGTTTGGACAACCAGGACTCGAAATGAGTTTTAACTGCGGGGTGAACAATAGCATTTAACTTGGATAATAGATTGGTATCGTTAAAAACTTTAGAAGCTACAAAAGCTCGATTTAAGCGTCCATACAGATAAGCTTTTCTACCTAACAATTGAATTAAACTATTTTGAATTTCTTTGGAGTTTTCCATTAAAATATTAGCTTCTACATCAGAACTATAAATTGGCACCCCTAATTTTTCAAACATAAAAGAAACGGTACTTTTACCACTGCCAATACCACCAGTAAGTCCAATAATTTTACTCATTTGTAGAGGTTATTATAAATTCTAGTTGAGTGATTTTTAACTGAGCTGTTTTTACATCAAAAGGTTGTTTAACTAAAACTGGATTTAAATAGTTATTATCTGCTGTCAGTAAGTTAAAATCACACTCAACTGTGAAGTCAGTTTCGTCAATACTAGCATAGGCCTCTAGAGAAGAATAAAATACAACCGAGATTTCTTTAGGAAAAAAATTGATAATTAAATCCTCTGGAACATTAACAATTGTAACAGGAACATTAACCACACCTTCTGTAAATTTACCGACATTTGCAACAACAGAAACCGATTGATGCGATAAATTGAGTTGGCTTAAGCTTGGGGAAATGTTTAATTCTGCAGGGATATCAACAGATGAATTTATTTCATTCAATTCTATTTTTTTAGTTTGAACGGAGTTGATCGTCTTTAATATAGATTCTGGACCTATAACAGTGATTGAGTCTGGAGTAGATCGGAAATCATCTATCAAGTCGAACCCCACTGCGAATGTTGGATTAACGATAACCACAACTGGCACTTTTTTAATAAACTGACTGTCAAAAGGAAAAACTACTGTATCCGGATTAATGGATTTGACGACTATTTTTGAATCAAAATAATTAATTATTTTGTCCAGTTGTTCGCTTTCTGACCAAACATACTGAGTGTTATTTTTTCTTAATTGGGAAAAATCAACTTCAATGACTGGTTTTTCAATGTAATATTTCAGGAGTTCAAATCCTCGGCCAGAAATAGTGACATTAACCGATTTTGGGACTTCTGAAATTATAACTTCGTTAGACTTTAATTCTGTTGGAGACAATTCAAAACTTAACGTTTGAGTGGAGTTGTTGGAAAGCTTAACAAGTAATGAAATTAAAAAAGATAAAAACAAAAACAGTACAAAAACATTAAGACGTTTTTCTTGGGCTGATTTTGTTTTTATATTTTTAGTTTTCTTGGTCATTCAGAACGGAAAAATAAATTCGGGAACAACTGTTTCTCACTCTTGTTTGATAATGCTAATTTTAAGTTTGATTTGATAAAACCTAAACCATAAGCAAAAAACTGAACTACAATTGCTGGTATAACTAAAAAAGCGGCAATTATATTGTTAGTTAATCGAAATGCTCCAATCATAGCGGCTAAAAAATAAAGACCAAAAAGTAGCAAAAACCAATAGAAATCTAGCACAGCTAATAAGCTACTAATAACCAGCCCTAAAGTGAATATTGAAGGAAACCAATAGGCTAAACGTTTAGAACTTGGATGCCATTTGTTGAGGATTGGGCGAGCTTGTCCAAACTTATTAACCTGAATGTAAAAGCTCTCTAAAGAGATCCGTCGTTTATGATATACAAAAGCTTCAGGTATCAAGTGTAAATGGTAGCCCATTTCTTTAAGTCGAATAGATAAGTCTGGATCCTCACCAGGGTGAATACTTCCAAATCCACCTGTAGCTTGAAAAGCTTCTTTAGAAATCCCCATATTGAAACTTCGGGGTTCGTAGTTTTCTACAGAAATATTATTGCCTCTGATTCCGCCTGTTGTCAAATAGGAAGTCATAGAGAAGTTAATAGCCTTTTGAAGATCTGTAAACGAATCATTAGCAGCGTCAGGGCCACCAAAACCATCTACATAATGTAAGTTTAATTTAAAAAGTACAGCGCTTAAATAGTCTGTCGGTAAAACACAATCAGAATCAAGAATAATAAAATACCGTCCTTTGGCACGTTCCATTCCATAGTTTCTGGAGTGACCAGGCCCAGTGTTTTCTTTTACATAATAGCTGATTTTAAGTTGCTCTGTATAATTATCTACAATTAACTTTGAATCCAAAGTAGAGCCGTCTTCAACTATTATTATTTCAAAGGTTTTAGGTGCACTCAATGCACAAAAGCTTTCTAAAAGCTCTCTGACTTCTTCCGGTCGATTAAAAACTGGAATAATAAATGAAAAGTCACTTGCAATCATATACACAAAGTTAATCAAAGAGATTGAATTAAAGTGAGAAGATTGTGTATAAAAAAAGCCTCGCTAATTTC